>JAEWMZ010000003.1 GCA_023392995.1 Bacillota bacterium | reverse complement strand
CCATCACATTTTCATCACATATATAAGGTAATATTTTGGTAGACTATTCATTAAATGTAAACATGACTTGGAATATAGAAATAAATCGAAAGAAAGCGGGAGTTTCATATGAACAATGGGACAATATTAATTGCTGAGGATGAGAGCAGGATTCGGAGAATGCTGAAAGACTACCTGGTAAGCTGTAATTACACAGTGCTTGAAGCAGAGGATGGAATGAAAGCATTAGAGACTTTTTATAACAATAGTAAAATTGATTTGATTTTACTGGATGTTATGATGCCAAATAAAGATGGCTTTGAGGTGCTTCAAGAGATAAGGGAGCTTTCCTCGATTCCGATTATTATGCTGACTGCAAAAAGCCAAGAGTACGATCAGCTCCATGGTTTTAAGTATGGTGCGGACGATTATGTAATGAAACCTTTCTCACCGGTTATCTTGCTGGCACATGTGGAAGCGGTGCTTAAGCGTTGTAGAAACTTAAAGGAAGAGACGATAAACGTTGGTCGTATAACAATTGATAAGGTGGGTATGATTGTAAAGCTGGGGGATCAGCGGCTCTATCTTACACCAAAGGAGTATGATCTGTTAATCTATTTGATTGATAATATTGATATTGTATTATCCAGAGAGCAAATATTAAATAAAGTATGGAACTATGACTACATTGGAGATAGCAGAACGGTGGATACCCATATCAAACAGCTGAGATCCAAGATCGGGAATGATTATATCCAGACAATCCATGGTAGAGGCTACCGATTCGAGGTGAGCTAATGTTTCAATCAATTAAGGGTAGATTCACATTTATTATTATCAGTATTGTGTTTGCTGTTTTTTTGATTCAGATGGTGGTTAATCTGCTTTTTGTAGATGGGTTTTATGTGTATCAGAAAATCAGAACCATGCGGCAGGTATATGAGCAGATTCAGGCATCGGCGGAAAATTCGGAGGATTCTCTGGAAGAGATTATAGGGAGCATGATTATGGACTTTAATTTAGAGGTTTCCCTAGCTGATGAAAATATGAATCTGATCTATAGCAACCGGTTTATTGATGATAGAATGCGTCCAATGCAAGCACCTGGTGATCAGCTAAAAATCCAGCAGTTTGATTTTAAGAGATATCCGGCAGAATATTATAAAAAAGATAATCCAAAGATAATCACGACGAACATGCAGGATGGAGACCGGATTCGACTTCTGGGAAAGATCGAAAAGGATGGTAAAACCTATTATATGGCGATACGCTTATCTGTAAAATCCATTGGCTTTGAGACGAGAATTATCAATAGATTTAATTTTTATATATCATCCTTTGCAATTATTATTGGAGGGATAATTGTATATATCATGGCGAAGCAGTTGGCAAAACCAATTGAAGAGATTAATAAAGTTGCGGTGAATGTTTCAAATCTTGATTTTTCCATTCGAGCGAAGGAGATCAAACGTAAGGACGAGCTGGGAAGCCTGGCTATGAATATTAATATTATGGCTGATCGATTAAAGGGCAACATTGACAATCTGAAGGAAGCCAATCGTAAGTTAGAGATGGATAATGAATTAATGAATCGAGTGGATGAGCAAAGGAAGGAATTTATTGCAAATATATCCCACGAGTTAAAGACTCCGCTGGCGATTCTATCAGGATATGCTGAGCTGTTGAATAATGACGTTCAAGGAATTGACAAGACTTTTTATTTTGAAACAATTCTTGACGAAACCCATAAGATGGATGAATTGATCCAGAGCCTGCTTAATCTCTCTAATATGGAGAACCGTTTGAATAATCTGAGGCTTGTCAAGGTGGATATCTTTGAGTTTGCAGAACGCATCTATCGCAAGAATGAGATATTGATGCAAAAAAATGGTCATATTTCTTCTTTCCAAGGGCAGTCCTGCGGTTTTGTAATGGCAGATCCTCTTTATCTGGAGGAGGCAATTACAAATTATATTTCCAATGCGATTACCTATACCCAGAAGAATAAGCAGATACAGATGAAAGTGCAGAAAGTGGAAGATGAGGTGGTCATCTCTGTATACAATGAAGGGGGCAGGATATCCGAGGAGCATTTGGATAAAATTTGGAACAGCTTTTATCGCGAGGATAAGTCCAGAACCAGGACGGAGCAGAATAATATTGGATTAGGATTATATATTGTACGCTCTATTATGAATGCACATCATGGAAGCTGTGGTGTTGAAAATAAGAAGGATGGAATAGAATTTTGGATTTCGTTGAAGCTGGCATAGGTATAGAAATAATAACACTCAGAAATGGAACAAAGTACAAGCTGAAAGATAAGCCTAGAATAAAATATATTAAAACCTAAGAAAATCATAAAGGATAGACTTAGACATTACAATGGCTCCAGATACAGTAATAGAGCGGGATTTAAAGAATCCCGCCTCAATGATTTGTACACAGAGCCTAAAAAAGAGGGTGGAGTATCCCGCCCCAACGATTTGTGCACAGAGCCTAAAAATGAGGGTGGAGAAAAATCTCCACCCTCATTTTTTATAAAACTAATATCTCATAGGAATTAAATCGATGTAGTCCTGTAAAGGTGCATCTCTAAGCAGACACTCAATAATCTGCTTACCTAATGGATCGAGATCAGAAGTGTTGAATTTGGAGGCCTCTTCCTTAAAGAATTTAAGAAGGATAGCAGCACCAGCATCATAACCATCTTCACCGACTTCCTGTTGTCTTTCTGGTTGCAGGAAGGCCTTGCGTACATACTGACCATCTACTTTTAAGGATTCAAGTCCATAACCTAAAATCGTGCAACGAGCCTCTTTTAACTGATCCTGATTAAATTTAGCGCCACCGCGTCTTGCAATATATTCTCTTGCAACCCACTGAGGATTAAAGCTTACCTTATAAGCACCAATATGCTGATTAGGAATCAATACATAGCGGGTACTGGAGGAGCTGACAATCTGATCTAACAACAGATTTGCCTGTTTTACCATTTTACCGGTAGCGAAAGGCCAATAAGAGCCAACACCTTCACTTACCATACCCTGAGAGCCTACAATACTTGGATTATTAAAGCCTCTTGGAGCAACCAATCTCCATAACCATGCAAGTGCAGGAGGTAAGATATGAAGTAAACCAAGAATACCGTAGGATGGGCTTTCTTTGGTGCAAGGTGGTGTTCTTACACCGAAGCTTCGAACATCAACCTCAACCGGGTCAGACACAATGTCAGGTACCATTCTTCTGGGAAGAATTGCTCTTGGGTTAGGGCAGGGCTTACCATTGGAATCCATTGTATGCTCCCATACAAGACAGGTAGCATTAGGGGTTGCCTGAATATTGAAGAATACCAAAGGTTCCGTTGGCTGAGTAAAGATCTTCTCATACATAGGAGAGTTACCGTATCCGGTAATGTGGTCAAGGCGCAGGAACCAACCGCTTTCGGCATCCTGAACCACCAGCTTTTTACTATCGTTTTGCATCAGAGGATGGCAGAGTGCCATATCATCTGTTACAGGACGAAGCTCGCAGGATTCCGATAGCTCCATGAAGAATTTTTCACCTGTTTTTAAGTTTTCACCGAGTACAAGACGACCGTCAGCAGTCTTATGCGCTGGCTCAATCATCTCGCTTTTTCCGCCGCCGGAAGCACCCTCGTGCATAATTACGATTTCATTGTCGTAAGGAGTAATAACCTTTACAGTGGAAGCATGTGCGGTTAACCAGTTTTCACGTTCGCCGATGTTTAAGAGAACACCATAGATACCCTTTTTAGCACTTGGGCCTGGATAAAGATTATAGGAAAATACCTCATGTACATCTTCAAGACGATTATGAACAACAATCTGCTTACCGTTAAAGTCAGTATGTCTGAAAGGTGGTGCAAGGTATACAATTGCTTTTGGAGCGAAATTATCAGAAATTTCATCAATATTTAAGAAACCCTGAAGTTCTGCAAGTCCGCAGGCAAAGAAACCAGCGTTTGCAGGAGCAATTAAGAGAGCATCATAGCCATATTTGTCGCCGCCTGCTTTAAAGGGAAGAACAATTAATTCCTGGGCAGTTAACCAATCAAAGGTTTTACGGCGCAGAGGCTCAAATTCCTTGCCGTATTTTTCAGTAAAGCGTGGCTTATCTGTGTCTAAAGTATCTCCGATCACAAGGCTGTCAGGATCTCTTCGACGCATATAATCTTCCAAATAATTAACGGCCACACCATTTTTACAACGGGTTACGGTAGCCTCTACGACAGATCCGGTGCCGGGAACATCATAGGCCACTTCATAAAAGTCATTCTTTGCTGCTCCAAAGCTAAGATCAAGTAATTCTGATTTGGTCTTTGGAAATATTACACTGGGACTTCCCATCAGAATGGACTTAACTTCATCTGATAAAATCATTTTTTGCAAGTATTCTTTCATACGTTACTCCATTTCTTTATACTTATTTTGTATTTATATACTAAGGTTCCAATGGGTGAAAGACCATTGGGCATGGGATGTGAATTATGGTTCTAATTCACACGAAGGATTCTTAGGCCTCAAACGAATTGTCATTCGACCGGTGGGTCGTTAGATGCAGGATATGAAGTGTTCTGTATTCCACACTATTTGTTAAGTTCCGCCTGCAATTTTTCGTCTTTGGCTACAACCTCATCCACCATTGCTTTTTTCATATCAGAGAGCTTTGTACTAAGCTCATCATCAGTGATCGCCAGCATTTGAACGGCTAATATAGCTGCGTTATCTGCACCATCAATTGCCACAGTAGCTACGGGAATACCCTTTGGCATCTGGACAGTAGCAAGCAGGGCATCCAAACCATCAAGTGTTGATGACTTAATCGGAATTCCAATGACAGGAAGTGTAGTGTGCGCTGCAATAATTCCTGCGAGATGAGCAGCCTTGCCAGCAGCACAAATAATTACACCAAAGCCATTTGCTCTAGCACCAGCAGAAAAATCGCAAGCAAGCTGCGGAGTACGGTGAGCGCTCATGACATGAACTTCAACGGGGATACCAAAACTCTGTAACGTATGTATGGCTCCCTTCACGATAGGAAGATCACTGTCACTTCCCATAAGAATTGCAACTTTTTTTGACATAAATTCATTCTCCTTACTCGTGTAGTGTTATAGGCAATTGCGAAACAATATTGTTGTTGTAATTGTATGCTCAACAGATACTGTTCCTTCGCTCCAACGCTTCCTTCGGGCTTAGCTTCCGCTACGAAACAGTATCTGCTGCGTATACAATAGCTTCAGCTAATGAGTTTCGCAATTCCCTGCATGTAGTGTTATAATAAAATAGCCGATACCTTTAGATCCCTCCAAGATATCGGCTTACTTACAACTTAAAACAAACCTCATTGAAGTTTGGCTACCAGAGGGTGAATTCTGAGTAGCAACTTAATTTGTGGTGTCATCCAGAATTATTTGGTTGTAATCATCTCTTCTATATTGCGATCAGCAGTAACAACAATTATCTTCTCACCGGTTTTCGTGCTTATGTCGGAATGGGTGCTGACGATGGCTACATCAATAATTTCGGTAATTAATGTTTCCAAATATCCTCTCCCTAGCTCAAATAAAGAAGAGCGTACCTTCTTAAATAACTCTATTCCCTGAGGATTATCCGTTAACTTCTGTTCAGAGGGACTTAAAACGCCGGATAAACGAATCAAAATCATATCATTAATAATATAGGAACGGATTAGTTTAGGACCGCGTCCCATATATTCTAATTCAAACTTACTTACAGCTTCACTGATCTTTGCTTCTAACTGACCTTTGGTCATTTGATTTTATCTCCATATGTCTGAGGATATTTTCAATTGTTATAAATATAACTTATTTGAACTCTTGTGTCAACCATTAATAGAATCATTTTAGAGAAAGAAAAGGATTGTATATATATGGAATATTAAGTATTTGGCTATGCAAACTTAATAAAATAAAATTAAAAGGGGTGTATGCAAGCAATTCGAAAGAAAAATCATAAAAATGTTTAAAAACTTATGATGGAACATAATTCTAGTTTAAAAACAACAATGGATTAACGTATTAGCCTGACAAATTAATTGTATATAAAAATTAATAATAATTCAAGAATTATCTTGACAAAGAACTTTATCCACTGTTATAATGCGTTTAATATAAAAAACCGTTGAGCAAGAGAAGTAAGTTTCGTTGTTTATATACAGAGAGCCGCTGGTGGTGGGAATGCGGTTATAACGATTATTCTGAATGGACTTGCGAGGGAAGTCTGAAATTCTTTGTTTATGATTGATCAAAGGAAAATAGGCACTTACGGGAACCCTGCCCGTTATCAATTGGGTGCATATGATGGTATGCAAGATTAAGTGGATGTTCAACATCAAACCGGGTGGTACCGCAGAAGTTAAGGCTTTTGTCCCTGTAAATTACAGGGATGAGAGTCTTTTTTTATTACCTGAATTACTCCCAGGATTAGGCTGCCCATTAAATTATCTATAAAATTAAATTAGAAAGGAATTTTTCATCCATCAATGAAAAAAGAGGTGATTCCTATGATTACACCAAGCTGTAATGAGATTGAGTCATTAGCAAAGGATTATAGTATTATTCCAATCTGCAAGGAAATCTATGCGGATATCATAACACCAATTACCTTGTTGCGAAAAATTTCACAGATCAGCCAGCGCTATTACCTGCTGGAAAGCGTGGAAGGCGGAGAAAAATGGGGAAGATATTCCTTTCTGGGATTTAATCCAATTGTTCATGTAACCTGCAAGAATAAGGAAGTCATCATTGAAGCGGAGGATACAAAGGTAATAAAAAGTGATGAGCCCTTTGATGTTCTTAAAGAACTGCTGGAGGATTATAAGTCACCAAAGATTGAGGGACTGCCTCCCTTCACCGGAGGGCTGGTCGGATATTTCTCCTATGAGATGATTGGATATGCAGAGCCGGTATTAAAGCTTCAGAGCAGTGAATTCAATGATTATGATCTGATGCTATTCGATAAGGTAATCGCCTATGATCACTTAAAGCAGAAGATATGTATCGTTGTTAATATGAAGACCGATAAGATATTAGAGAATTACGGAAAAGCGGTATCCGATATTGAAGCATTATCCCGATTTATCACAGAGACAGTAACGGTACAAAGGCAATACAGCACCAGCAAACCCTCCTTTACCTGCAATGTCACTAAGGAGGAATATTGCAAAATGGTGGAGAAAACCAAGGAGTATATCGTGAACGGTGATATCTTTCAGGCAGTAATCTCGAGGAGATTTACCACAGAGTATAAGGATAGCCTGCTCAACGCTTACCGGGTGCTTCGAACAACAAATCCATCACCCTATATGGTATTCATGCAGAATAAGGATGTGCAGCTGATCAGTACCTCTCCGGAAACCTTAGTCAGATTAAAGGATAGCAACCTCTCAACCTTTCCGATTGCAGGCTCAAGACCAAGAGGTAAGGATTCGGAAGAGGATATAGCGTTGGAGAAGGAATTACTTGCAGATGAGAAGGAGCTATCCGAACATAATATGCTGGTCGATTTGGGAAGAAATGATCTGGGAAAGATCTCCGAGTATGGAAGTGTAAAGGTAACGGATTATATGAAAATTCAACGCTATTCCAGGATTATGCATATTACCTCAGAGGTAGTCAGCAGAGTACGTTCCGACCAGGATGCACTGGATGCCATTGAAGCAATCCTTCCCGCAGGCACCTTGTCCGGAGCACCGAAAATAAGAGCCTGTGAGATCATCGAAGAGCTGGAGCAGATACCGAGGGGCATCTACGGCGGAGCCATTGGCTACATTGATTTCACTGGAAATATGGATACCTGTATTGCAATCCGTATGGCAGTGAAAAAGAATAATAGGGTGTATGTTCAAGCTGGTGGCGGGATTGTCGCGGACAGTATTCCGGAAAAAGAATATGAAGAATCCGAAAATAAAGCAAGAGCTGTAATGGAAGCAATTATGAAGGCAAGTGAGGTGGAGGAATAATGGTATTATTGATCGATAATTATGACAGCTTTTCCTATAATCTAGTGCAATTGGTGGGAAGCATCGGCAGTGATATTAAGGTGATTCGAAACGATGCCCTGACGGTGGAGGAGATCCGAGGGTTGAAACCGTCTCACATTATCCTTTCCCCAGGTCCCGGTTATCCAAAGGATGCAGGAGTTTTAGAGCAAGTAGTTGCAGAGCTAAAGGGAGAGGTTCCAATCCTTGGGGTATGCCTGGGACACCAGGGAATTTGCGAAGTATTTGGAGCAAGCATTACCCTGGCAAAAAGACTCATGCATGGAAAACAAAGCAATATCCATATAGCAAATGGCGCGACAATCTTCCATGGACTGCCGCCGATGATACAGGCTGCAAGGTATCACTCCCTGATCGCGGATAAGAATACACTTCCCGATGAGCTGTTAGTAATAGCAGAGGACGATGACGGAGAGATTATGGCGGTTCAGCATCGAAGCTATGAGATCTATGGCGTGCAATTCCATCCGGAGTCTATCTTGACCCCGCTGGGAGAGAAGATCGTAAGAAATTTTTTAAAAATAAGAATAATGTAGCAATTAATAGAGTGGAATGGAGGATACTATGATACAGCAGGCAATCAAAATGGTTCTTAACAAAGAAGATTTAACCTTGGATATGACAAAAGCAGTGATGGATGAAATTATGAGCGGAAATGCA
The DNA here is from genome assembly GCA_023392995.1 of Bacillota bacterium. Classification (GTDB taxonomy): domain Bacteria; phylum Bacillota; class Clostridia; order Lachnospirales; family Lachnospiraceae; genus Mobilitalea. The sequence continues at coordinate 6,298 of JAEWMZ010000003.1, read as the reverse complement.
ACCAATGCACAAATTGCTGCTTTTATTACGGCAATTCGCATGAAGGGCGAGACAATCGATGAAATAACAGCCTGTGCCCTGAGTATGAGAAATATCGGATTAAAGCTACGCCATGAAGGAGATGTACTGGATATTGTCGGAACTGGCGGGGATGAAGCCTTTACCTTTAATATATCAACTGTATCATCTCTGGTAATCTCTGCTGCCGGTATCCCTGTAGCGAAGCATGGTAACCGTAGCGTATCCAGCAAATGCGGCAGTGCGGATGTACTGGAAGCACTGGGAGTGAAAATCGATATTCCCGTAGAAAAGAGTGAAAAGCTTCTAAAAGAAATCGGGCTCTGCTTCCTGTTTGCACCGATCTATCATTCTTCTATGCGGTATGCGGCTCCGGTCAGAAAAGAGCTGGGAATACGCACGATATTTAATATTCTGGGTCCTCTCTCCAGCCCTGCCAATGCGAATCTGCAGCTTCTGGGAGTATATGATGAGAATTTGGTGGAACCTATGGCTAAGGTACTGGCTAATCTCGGGGTTAAGAGAGCCATGGTAGTGCATGGGCATGATGGTCTCGATGAGGTTACCTTATGTGCAAAGACCACGGTATGTGAAGTAAATAATGGGCAGGTAAATAGCTTTTTCCTTGACCCTCACCAATTCGGTTTTGAATTTTGCAAGCCAGAGGAGTTAATTGGAGGTGATCCAGCCTTTAATGCAGAGATTGCATTAAACATTCTAAAGGGAGAAAAAAGTCCGAAGCGGGATATCGTATTACTGAATTCAGCAGTCTGCCTCTATATGACTTATAATAACATGACCTTAAGAGAGTGTGTGAGAATGGCGGCTGACATGATTGACAGTGGTAAGGCACTGGAGCAGCTGAATAAATTCATAGAATTATCCAATGAGTAGAGGATATAACGAGTAAGGGTACAACAAGTAGAGGGTACAACGAGTAGAGGATATAACAAGTAAATGATATATTTGGAAAATGATATAATTAGTAAATGGTATGATTGATAAAAGATATAATTGGCAATGGAAATTACAAATGGATATAACTATAAGAGGGTTTCTATCCTGATATGAAACCGAGCAGCAGGTTCTATTTTTAAAGGATGCTTTTTATATTAATATGAAATAATCCAAATGGAAAAGAATCTATTCCGTAAATTTATGAACAGATATAAATAAGTCCAGGTTACAGAAAGAAGAGGTTAGTGAATGATACTTGACACGATAGCAGAAGCCACCAGAATTAGAGTGGCAAAGGCAAAAGAAAGGCTGCCCTTAGAGGAGCTAAAAGCAATCGTATATGAGAATGGTACTGTAATAAGTTTTAATAGCCGTATTGCCTTTGCTTTTGAGCGAGCCATCGGCCAAAGTGCAGAACAGATGACTTTTATCTGTGAGGTGAAAAAGGCTTCTCCGTCAAAAGGTATCCTTACAGAGGATTTTCCCTATCTGGAGATAGGGATGGAATATGAGGCAGCTGGAGCGACGGCAATCTCCGTTCTGACAGAACCGGAATATTTTAAGGGAAAGGATGAGTATCTTCAGCAAATTAGTGAGGCGGTTCATATACCGGTTCTTCGCAAGGATTTTATCCTTGATGAATATCAGATCTATGAAGCTAAGTACCTCGGAGCAGATGCCGTTTTATTAATCGTTACCTTATTAGATACAAGTACAGTGAAGCGGTATATCAGTCTGTGCAATGAGCTTGGAATGTCTGCATTGGTGGAGGCACATACGGAGGAAGAGGTAGCCTGTGCATTGAAAGCAGGGGCTAGAGTGATTGGAGTAAATAATCGAAACCTTCAAACCTTTGAGGTGGATTTAAACAATAGCATTAAGCTTAGAGGGCTGGTTCCCAAGGGGGTTATCTTCGTTGCAGAGAGCGGTATAAGAACACCAGAGGACGTTCACCAGCTGAAAGCGGCAGGTGTGGACGGGGTATTAATTGGAGAAACGCTGATGAGAAGCCCGAGGAAAAAAGAAGTGTTAAAAGAGCTGATGGGATTATAAAGAAAAGGCATGCTACTCCAAGAAGAGAGTAAGAACGAATAGTTCAAGAGTTTCGTTAAAAGTCTAAATAAGGATCTTTGCTAACAGTCTAAATAAGGAGCTTTGCTAACAGTCTAAATAAGGAGTTTTGCTAAGAGTTTAAATAAGGATCTTTGCTAAGAAACTAAATAAGGAGATTTATTAAGAGTCTAAGTAAGGAAGCAAGGGGTTGCGAAAATAAGGAAATTTAGAAATAAAAATTATGGCGGAGGTGTTTCATGACAAAAGTTAAAATCTGCGGGTTATCAAGACCGATTGATATTGATATCGTAAATGAAACCCACCCGGATTATATCGGCTTTGTATTTGCAAAAAGTAAGAGACAGGTGAATGAAGAAACTGCCTTAGAACTAAGGCGTCGGCTCAGCATAGAGATTCCGGTGGTAGGAGTGTTTGTAAATGAAGCACCGGATAGAATCCGCCAGATTTGTCAGGCTGGGATTGTTGATATGGTTCAGCTGCATGGGGACGAGGATGAGGCATATATACTGGAGCTAAAGCGAAGGATAACGAAGCCTGTCATAAAAGCCGTAAGAGTAAGATCAACAGAGGATATCAAAAAAGCGGCGGCCATGACCAGTGATTATCTTTTGCTGGATGCTTATAAAGAGGATGAGTACGGAGGAAGCGGGATAACCTTTGACTGGTCGGTCATCAAGAATTTGACGAAGCCATTTTTCCTTGCCGGAGGTATTCATACCGATAATGCAGAAAAAGCGATCACGTTAACAAATCCCTATTGCATCGACGTAAGCAGCGGAGTGGAAACGGAAGGCTATAAAGATAAGAAAAAAGTAAGCGATTTGATCGCAAAAGTAAGGAGTGTGAGATAATGTCAAAAGGAAGATTCGGTGTTCACGGCGGACAATATATTCCAGAAACCTTGATGAATGCGGTAATAGAATTGGAAGCAGCATATGAGCATTACAAACAGGAGGATGGATTCTGTAAGGAATTAAAGGATTTATTGAACAATTACGCCGGAAGACCTTCTTTATTATATTTTGCAGAGAAGATGACCAAGGAGTTGGACGGTGCGAAGATCTATCTAAAGCGGGAGGACTTGAATCATACCGGTTCCCATAAGATCAATAATGTTCTTGGTCAGGTACTTTTGGCAAAGAAAATGGGGAAGACAAGAGTCATTGCTGAGACTGGAGCAGGACAGCATGGTGTTGCAACAGCAACCGCTGCGGCATTGTTAGGTCTCGAATGTGAGATATTTATGGGAAAAGAGGATACAGAACGCCAGGCGTTGAATGTATTTCGTATGGAGCTTCTGGGAGCAAAGGTTCATGCGGTAACCTCCGGAACGATGACCCTGAAAGATGCAGTGAATGAAACCATGAGAGAATGGACGAAACGTGTGGAGGATACGCACTATGTACTGGGTTCTGTAATGGGTCCCCATCCCTTCCCTATGATGGTTCGTGATTTTCAAAGTGTAATCGGAAAGGAAGTAAAGGAGCAGCTGCTTTTGAAGGAAGGGAAACTACCGGATGCTGTTATTGCCTGTGTAGGGGGCGGAAGTAATGCCATGGGATTATTCTATGATTTTATTGAGGACAGTTCGGTACGTTTGATTGGCTGTGAAGCGGCAGGACTTGGAGTTGATACAGATAAAACGGCAGCCACGATTCAGACGGGAACACCCGGTATCTTTCATGGAATGAAGTCCTATTTCTGCCAGGATGAATATGGTCAGATCGCGCCGGTTTATTCAATATCTGCCGGACTCGACTATCCGGGAATCGGACCGGAGCATTCCTACCTTCATGATATCAAGCGCGCAGACTATGTGGCGGTTACCGATCAGGAGGCAGTAGAGGCCTTTGAGTATCTTTCCAGAATAGAGGGAATTATTCCCGCCATAGAAAGTGCTCATGCCGTCGCTTATGCGAAAAAGCTGGCACCAACCATGGATAAGGAGCAAATTATTGTAATAAACTTATCTGGCCGGGGGGATAAGGATGTAGCAGCAATTGCAAGATATCGGGGGGTACAAATCTATGAATAGAATTGAAGGAGCATTTTCAAATAAGATGAATCAGCAGGCTGATTCATCTACCTTATATAAAAAGGCATTTATACCTTTTATAACAGCCGGAGACCCTAGCCTTGACATAACAGAGGAATTAGTAATCCACATGGCACAAGCAGGTGCAGATATCATTGAACTTGGAATACCATTTTCAGACCCGGTTGCAGAAGGTCCGGTCATTCAGGATGCGGATTACCGAGCCTTGTCCGGGGGTGTAACCACGGACAAAATCTTTGAGATGGTGGCCAGAGTCAGAAAAGTTTGCAATGTCCCGCTGGTGTTCATGACCTATGCAAATCCAATCTATACCTATGGAACCGAACGCTTTATGGATAACTGTAAAAAAGTTGGGATCGATGGCATCATTGTACCGGATATACCCTTTGAAGAAAAAGAAGAATTAAAACCCTACTGTGATCAATATGGCGTCACTTTGATATCCATGATAGCGCCAACCTCAAAAGAGAGAATACATACCATAGCAAAAGAAGCCGAAGGCTTTATCTACTGTGTATCCTCCATGGGTGTAACGGGCGTTCGAAGTGAAATTGGCAGCGGTGTCGAAACCATGATTCGTCAGGTCAAGGAAATAAAGGATATTCCCTGTGCCATTGGCTTTGGAATCTCCACTCCGGAGCAGGCGGCTAAGATGTCTGCCATTTCCGATGGAGTTATTGTGGGCAGTGCAATCGTAAAAATTATTGCAAACTACGGGAAGGATTGTGTTCCCCATGTGATCCAATTCGTAGAGGAGATAAAGAAGGGAATGGAATAGCCATCCAAAGGTTCCGTTGATCAGAGTAGCGGTTACGAAACGGATAAAATAATGGATGAAAATTAGATAGAAAAACCACCTTCTTAGAGTGTGTGAAGAAAAGTCTGTAAATGACTTTCTATGATAATTAATTAAGGATCTTGAGTCTGTTTCTACACAGGCCAATCCTTGGATACACTATAATCAATAACAAAGAGCATGTCAAGAAAACTCTGCATACCAGAGATTCCTGACGTGCTCTTCTCATTTATTAGATTAAATCGGGAGCCTTCCCTCATACATGATAGAAAGTTCACCATACACTTTACCCCAGTTTCTGAGAGGCATAGTCCATTTCTTTGTTGCCTCAAATGTAGCTAGGTAAAGGGCTTTCAGAAGTGACGTATCGCTCGGGAAGACGCTCCTCTGACGGTTGAGTTTACGGTATGTACTGTTTAGACTTTCAATTGCATTTGTAGTATAAATGACCTTCCTGACTTCGGCAGAGAACTTGAAAATAGGACTGATTACATCCCAGTTCTTATGCCAGCTTTTCATTGCATTTGGATAGCGGTCATCCCATTTGGTGCAAACTTCATCCAGTCGGGCAAGTCCGGCTTCTTCTGAAGCTGCATGGTAGATTTTCTTCAGATCAGTTGCGAATTCCTTTTTGTCCTTGTCAGCTACGTATTTCAAGGTATTTCTCACCTGATGTACGATGCAGCGTTGGTATTCAGTGTTCGGGAAGGCCACTGCAATGGATTCCTTGATGCCGGTCAGTCCATCTGCACAAAGAAGGAGTATATCCTGTACACCTCGGTTTTTAAGCTCGTTAAGGATACTGAGCCAGTATTTACTGCTCTCATTGGCACCTACCTGTATCGATAATACCTCTTTTCTGCCTTCTTCATTTATACCAAGGATTATGTATGCAGCCAGCTTCTTGATGATGCTGTTGTCCCTTACTGAGAAATGTACTGCATCGATGAAAACGATAGGATAAATGCTTGAAAGAGGACGGTTCTGCCACTGTTCAATCTCCGGGAGAAGTTTGTCGGTTATGTCTGATACCATGCCTTCACTGACTTCGAATCCGTAGATATCCTCGATCGTCTCAGAAATCTGACGTGTTGTCATTCCTTTGGCATACATGGATATGATCTTGTCATCGATCGCCGATATATCTTTCTGCCTTTTCTTAACTACCTTAGGTTCAAAAGAACTTTCGCGGTCCTGAGGGACATTAATTGTTGCTTCGCCGTATTTACTTCTGATCTGCTTTTGTTTATAACCGTTTCGAGAGTTCTGGTTTTCGGATCTTTCATATGGAACATAGCCCAGATGATCGTCCATTTCTACTTCAAGCATTTCCTTGATTGTGCCACCCAACAGGTCTTTAAGTGCATCCTGGATATCTTCAGCAGACTGGATATCGT
>JAEWMZ010000485.1 GCA_023392995.1 Bacillota bacterium | reverse complement strand
AAATAATCTCTATAATTCGTTCTATTCTACCACATTTTTCAACAAACTGTAAATGCTTATTCTGCGATTGGCTTATGAAAGAACTCATAAACCTGCTCCGCAGCCTGTCGGTTCATGGCTGGTACCTTAAGGATCTCTTCCACATCCGCCGACTGGATTGCTTCCAGCGACATAAAATATTTCATAAGTGCCCGTCTTCTTGTAGGCCCGATACCGCTGATGTCATCCAGAATGGAATGTACCTGCTGCTTCCCTCGCAGGCTTCTGTGATACTCAATTGCAAATCGATGCGTCTCATCCTGGATTCTGGTGATTAATCGAAATAGCTCACTGCTTTTATCAATGGGAAGTTCCTTATTATTGTAATATAACCCACGGGTTCTATGGTTATCATCCTTCACCATGCCACATACCGGAATCACCATATTTAATTCAGCTAAAACCCGAAGAGCGATACCTACCTGTCCTTTTCCTCCATCCATCAAAATCAGATCGGGATACTTGGTAAAGCTGCCAAGTGACTCATCCAAATTCTTTTCCTTTAACTGTTCCAGTTCCCTCTGTCCGTGGGTAAAACGTCTCGTAAGGACTTCATACATGGAAGCATAGTCATCCGGACCCTGTATTGTCCTTATCTTGAATTTACGATAATCTGCTTTCTTAGGCTTACCTTTTTCATAAACCACCATCGAACCTACGGATTCAAAGCCGGAGGTATTGGATATATCAAAGGATTCAATTCTGTCAATAAACGGCAGCTCCAGGTATTCAGCTAAATCACGTAAGGCACCTGTCGTTCTAGCCTCTTCCCGCTTAATCTGCTCCAGATCCTGATGCAGCACCAGCTCGGCATTCTTTCTGGCCATATCCACCAGCTTTTCCTTATCACCCTTTTGCGGTACCTTAAGATATACCCTTTGTCCCCGCTTTGCAGATAGCCACTCCGTTAAAAGTTCTTCATCGGTGGTAGGCGCTCCGAGAAAGATTTCCTTTGGTATATAGGGTGTTCCTGCATAAAATTGCTTTAGAAAACTGGCCATAATCTCACAATCCTCCACATCCTGAACACCGCCCAGGTGGAAATGGTCTCTTCCAATCAGCTTTCCGTTGCGGATAAAGAAGGTCTGCACCACCGCTTCGTCCTTCTCCTTGGCAAATGCAATGATATCCCGGTCAACCTGATCTGTATTGGTGATCTTCTGGCGATTGGCTATCTGCTTCACACTGCCAAGCAAATCCCGATATTCGGCTGCCCGTTCAAACTCCAGATTCTCTGAAGCCTTACCCATCTTATTCTCTAATAGCTTTGCAACTCTGCTATAATTGCCATTTAAGAATTCTATCACCTCATCAATATTAGCCTTGTAAGCCTCACTGGAAATATAACCCTGACACGGGGCATCACACTGTCCCATCTGATAATAAAGACAGGGTCTTTCTTTCCCGATATCTTTTGGCAGAACACGATTACAGGTCCTTATTTTATAGATTTTACGCAATAGCTCCAGGGTATCTTTGACTGCATTTACACTGGTATAGGGACCAAAATACTTAGCTTTATCCTTCTTCTGCTCTCTGGAAATGGATACCTTGGGAAAGGCTTCATACATTGTAATACGGATGTAAGGATAGGTTTTGTCATCCTTTAACATCGTATTATATTTTGGCATATGCTCCTTAATCAAATTACATTCCAGCACCAGCGCCTCTAATTCAGAATCTGTAATGATGTATTCAAAATGATGAATATGCTCGACCATCTGACGTATCTTCTCCGTATGGTTACGGCTGTTTTGAAAATACTGTCTTACCCGGTTTTTAAGTACAATAGCCTTACCGACATATATGATAGTATCCTTCTTGTCACGCATGATATACACTCCCGGCGTAGCCGGCAGTTTTTTTAATTCCTCTTCTATATTAAACATAAATCGCTCCTCTTAAGTTAACATAAATAGCTGCTCTTACGATTAATATTACTAGTTCACTGACATATCTGTCGATATTATAACAAAAACAGAGGCAAAATGCATTAACATAATTATGCATTTGCCTCTGTAAAGTTTTATGGAAAGCTGACGTTTAGGACAAATTCATTATACAGTAATCTATACCTCAGCCTCGATTGACTGAATTGTTACCTCTCCTTCAGCTCCAGCTTCTGAAGGTGCTTCCTCGGTAATCCCTTTAATCTCACGATATATTTTCATAAATTCTTCGCCTGTGATAGTCTCTTTTGTAATCAAATAATCTGCAACCTTATCAAGCACCTCGCGGTTACCAGCCAGCAGCTCTTCTGCCTTTGCATAACAGTCTTTTAATATCTTCATAACTTCATTATCAATTTCCGCAGCTGTCTGATCTCCACAGTTAAGAACTGCTCTTCCGTCAAGGTATCTGTTTTCTACAGACTCAAGGCCCATTAAACCAAACTTTTCAGACATACCATACTGAGTAACCATAGCTCTTGCAAGGGAGGTAGCCTTTTCAATATCGTTGGAAGCACCTGTTGTAATCGAATCGAATACCAGCTTCTCAGCAGCACGTCCGCCATAAAGTGTAACAATCCGGGTAAGAATCTCTTCCTGACTCATTAAATATTTCTCTTCTTCCGGAACCTGCATTACATAACCAAGAGACCCCATTGTTCTTGGTACAATCGTTATCTTCTGAACAGGCTCTGCATCTTTTTCCAGCGCTGTCACTAAAGCATGTCCCACTTCGTGGTATGCAACAATTCTCTTCTCTTCTTTACTAAGAATACGATCCTTTTTCTCTTTACCTGCAATAACAACTTCAACCGATTCAAACAGATCCTCCTGCATTACTACAGTTCTTCCCTGCTTTACCGCAAGGATTGCAGCTTCATTAATCATATTGGCCAAATCGGAGCCCACTGCTCCGGAGGTAGCCTTTGCAATTGCTTCCAAATCTACGGAATCATGCATCAATACATTCTTGGAATGAACCTTAAGAATATCTACTCTACCTTTTAAATCTGGTTTATCAACGATGATACGTCTGTCGAAACGACCGGGACGAAGTAACGCTTTATCCAGTACCTCTGGTCGGTTGGTTGCACCCAGAACGACCAGACCCTTTGAAGAATCAAATCCATCCATATTCGCCAGCAGCTGATTCAATGTCTGCTCTCTCTCATCGTTACCGCCGCCATAATGGGAATCACGACTTTTACCAATTGCATCAATTTCATCAATGAAAATAATACAAGGAGCCTGTTGCTGTGCCTGCTTGAACAGGTCTCTTACTCTGGAAGCGCCGACACCGACGAACATTTCCACAAAATCCGAACCAGACAGGGAAAAGAAGGGAACCTTTGCCTCTCCAGCTACAGCTTTTGCCAATAATGTTTTACCGGTTCCAGGAGGGCCTACAAGTAATGCACCTTTGGGCAGCTTTGCACCAATACGGGTGTACTTTGCCGGATTATGAAGGAAGTCCACAATTTCAGTAAGTGATTCCTTTGCTTCCTCCTGACCTGCCACATCCTTAAAGGTGACTCCAGTTTGCTTTTCTACATATACTTTAGCATTGCTCTTTCCAACACCCATCATGCCGCCGCTATTCTTTGATATAGCACGGAACAAAAACCACATGACTACGTAGATGGCGATGATTGGCAGGATACTACCGGCAATTGTATACAAAATATTCGTTTCCTGCGGTTCATATTTATACTGTACCCCTGCGTCATTTAATCGATCCACGAGATTCAGATCAAGAAAATTACCTGTATAGTAGGTAGTCTTAATCGTATTGTCAGTCTGGTCTTTCGGGGTTATATATATTTTCTCACCTATTACCTTAACGGTTTCTACCTTATTCTCATTTAGCATCTTCAAAAAATTGTCATACGTAATCTCAACCTGCTTACCATTTTTTATGGTGTCCTGAAGAGATGCAAAAGTAAACCATATTAATAATGAAGTTACTAAGATTACAACAATGGCAATTCGATTGGGCAGGCCGTTCTTGTTGTTCTTATTATTGTTGTCCATGAAATCCTCCTATTCATAGAATATCAAATACGACTGATCGTCGCTTATTTATCGTGTATCATGGCTTTAACCGGCTGAATATATAGATATGTATTCTTAGGCATACCTATTAAGTACCTTTTCCGGTGCGCATTTATAATTATAATCGGGAAGGCTTACCAGATGGGGATAGCAAGCAAACAAGAAGGTTGCAGGCAAATTCTTGTCATGATTCATTCAACTAACCAATGCGCAAATACAAGGTGTAGACGTAAACTACTGTATTTTCCAATTAACCGTATAACTCATTATAGCTATAGTCTTCCCATAAATCAATAAAATTGTTCTTAAATTTCTGTGTTTAAATTATGTAGATAAAACTCATATTCTGTCTAATCACCATGAAATGCATATGTATAGTACCCATTCCAAGAAGACAAAACACAAATTCTTCCAACCGAATTATCCAGATCCTGCCGAAAATAAAAATATAAAATATTTTAGCATAAAACACTTGATTTTATACTAAAAGCAGAGTAAAGTTATTTCGAATGATAATTGACTTCCAACCAGGGATGTAGTATACTAAACCACAAATTGTGTTATATATCAGCAAGGGAGTCGGATATGGTTTAAGGTCCCATAAGGATCGATCGGCTAACCAAACATTTGCCTTAAACCTTCTCAGAAGGTTTGACGGCTTTTTTTGTTGCCAAAATAAGGTAAACGCTTAGAAAATGTGACTTTGGTATCAAATGAAATGACGATAAATATGTCATAAACAAGAAGGAGGAAATAAAATGCCCGTAAAATATGTATTTGTAACTGGCGGTGTTGTATCAGGCTTAGGAAAGGGAATTACAGCGGCTTCCCTTGGACGTCTGCTGAAGGCTCGCGGCTATCATGTAACGATGCAGAAGTTTGATCCCTATATCAATATCGATCCAGGTACAATGAATCCAATTCAGCATGGTGAGGTATTCGTTACCGATGACGGTGCTGAAACTGATCTCGACTTAGGTCACTATGAAAGATTCATTGACGAGAGTCTGGATAAAATGTCCAACGTAACCACAGGTAAAATCTACTGGTCCGTACTTTCCAAGGAAAGACGCGGTGATTTCGGAGGAGGTACCGTACAGGTAATCCCTCATATTACAAACGAAATCAAGAGCCGTTTTTATAGAAATGATCAAAGCTCCGATATGCATATTGCAATTATTGAAGTTGGCGGTACTGTTGGTGATATCGAGAGCCAGCCCTTCTTAGAGGCAATCCGCCAATTCCGTCAGGATGTTGGTGATCATAATGTTGCTTTAATCCACGTAACTCTGATTCCTTATCTGAAAGCCTCCGGCGAAATGAAGACAAAGCCAACACAGGCAAGTGTAAAAGAGCTTCAGGGTATGGGTATTCGTCCTGATATCATCGTATGTCGTACCGAGCTTTCCTTAGAACAGGGCATCAAGGAAAAAATAGCTCTCTTCTGTAATGTTCCCAGCTCAAATGTATTACAGAACCTGGATGTAGAATATCTCTACGAGGCTCCTTTGGCATTAGAAAAAGAACACATTGCCGATGTTACCTTAAAGTGTCTGGATCTTCCATGTCCACAACCGGATCTCAGTGATTGGGAAAGCATGGTTCAGGATTTAAAGAATCCTACCCAAACCGTTGAGGTTGCTCTTGTTGGCAAATACACCCAGCTTCACGATGCTTACATCAGTGTTGTTGAATCCCTAAAGCATGGTGCGGTTGCAAATCACGCCTCCATTAATATTCGTTGGATTCCTTCTGAGACTGTTACAAAGGAAAATGCTGCTGAGCTGCTAGAAGGTGTATGCGGTATCATTGTACCAGGCGGCTTCGGCGATCGTGGTATTGAAGGTAAAATAAATGCAATCCGTCATGCCCGTGAGAATAAGATTCCATTCCTGGGCTTATGTCTGGGCATGCAGCTGGCTCTTGTAGAATTTGCCCGGGATGTCATGGGCTTCGAGGATGCCCACAGTGTAGAGTTGGATCCTTCCACAACCCACCCGATTATTAATCTTATGCCAGAGCAGGATGGCATTGAAGATATCGGCGGTACATTAAGACTCGGATCTTACCCTTGTCATCTTGAGGAGAACAGCATTGCTCATCAGCTCTATGGAGAGGATATCATCCATGAAAGACATCGCCATCGTTATGAAGTAAATAATTATTATAGAAATGATTTCTTAAAACACAATATGAAGCTCTCCGGTTTATCTCCTGACGGACGTATTGTTGAAATGATTGAGATGCAGAAGGAAGCTCATCCTTTCTTCCTGGCAACCCAGGCTCATCCGGAATTTAAATCCAGACCGAACAAGCCGCATCCATTGTTCAAAGGCTTTATTGCAGCTTCTCTGGAATACTGTAGGGAGAACTAAAAGGGAAGAAATTCGGCAGGGAGTCTCAAAAAGGAAGGACAAGCTATCTGTGTCCCTTTTCCTTGGAGAGGAAGTGCTGCTGGGATTCTACTGCTGTTGAGATAATTTTCGATTACTGCACGCTGTTTCACTTATTGTTGTTATAAAAATAATAAATAGCTCTTATTCCATTCTTTAAGTTCGGTTCAAGAATGCCTAGTCCTACTCGTTGTTCGTTGCTTGACAAAGAGACACTGAAGTAGGTGCTATAAGAAAGTCCGGTATGAATTCTATTAGAATTTCATGCCGGACTTTTGTTATACTATGATTATTCCCTATTCTTTCCAGGATGGAAAATGGAGGATAGCATAATAAATAACGATCCCAGGAAGATTGCCATATCTGCCATATTAAAGATCACACTTTTTAACTTCTTATAATTAATAGTAAAATAATCAACTACATAGCCTCTGCTAAACCGGTCAAATACATTGCTGATTGCACCGCCAAGCATTAAGGATAAACCAAGCTTATATAACCGATTCCCTTTTTTGGGAAGAGTAAATAAAAAGAGGAGTGCTACTATACCAAGACAAGCGCCTGATACAATCTTGACCAGTTCCTTTTTCTCTTCCAAAAAGCTCAGCATTGCCCCTGTGTTATATTGTTTACGGATGATTATCTTACCCTGAAAAAGCTCTTGCCGTTCACCTAATTTTCTGTTTTTTTCCATATAGTCCTTCATCTTATGCTCTGCTAAAACAAAAGCAATTACAATCAAAATGTAAATCATCGTCTTCTACCTCCCGATATAAATAATAAAAACTGTCAAGTTCTCCTTGATCTCCTATAAGCCATCTGCTTCCTTTATAATTATAGGTAATTTCAAAGTTATTAACTGAAGATATTGTATATACACAACAGATACTATATTATTTCTAAATTGCCTATTTATACTTAACAGGAACGGAGCTGCTTTCGTGTGCCATCTATATTAAGAATTAATCCTCTGCACTGACTTTGATCATTATTTGGATAATATAAGATCTTTTCTTTTCTTCGCCAGTCCATTCATCTCCTCTGTAAAACCATTGCTAGAAAACAATATATAATATTCCTTTCTTCTTCCTAACTTCCAATCAACCCTCTTAGCCTTTTCTTCCAGCTCTGTCAACACATTAACACCTACCTTATGATCCCAATATTTACACTCACCAAAGATGATACTGTTCCCAGTGCTGTCAATGGCCACAATGTCAATCTCAGTATCATTGTTCCACCATCTTCCTGCCTTATCAAAGGTAAAATCCCAATTTTCTTCCGCATTCATCTTCCACAAAGCTTCAATACAGATATCTTCATAAACATAGCTAACATGCCGATCTATAAAATTGGCTCTGATTTTATTTAAAGCCAGCTCTTTATTTCCAGACTCAATGAAGCTTAAATTAGGATATACAAATTTAAACCAAAAAAGTATAAAATTATCTTTAATCTTATAGAGACCACGCTTACTTTTTTCTGGATTTTCTTCCGTAATTGGTATTTCTCTCTCTAAAATATCTAAATCAATTAAAGTTTTCAAATATTTTGTTAAACTAGTCTGCTTTAATTCCAATACTCCGGCTATTTTTGACAGTTTTTGATTGTCTGCCGCTATTGCTTTAATTATTGAGAAGTAACTTCCTACCTCTGTTACCTCTCGTTGCAACAAAAAGTTAGGTTCATCATAAAGAAAGCTTTGCTTCGACAAGACATTGTAGTCAATTGCTGTGAAAATGTCTTTGTGTTCGTAAAACAGCTCAATGTACTTTGGTACACCTCCAGTGACAGAATAATACTCAATTAATTCTCTCCCCGTCTTTCCAGGAAAAAAATCCTTATAATAGGAGAAGGGTATCTGCTTTAATTTAATTTGCCCTGTACGCCTTCCGTATAAAGGGCTGGCATAGCTCAAAGTTTGACTTTCCATCATTGTGATTAACGATCCACATAGAATGACCATGACATTCTTGTCCTTTAATATGGTATCCCATATTTTTTGAAAGATAGAGGGAAAAGCAGGATTCGATTTCCCTAAATATTGAAACTCATCAATAATTAACAGCTGCTTGTGTCCGATTGTTTTTTCAGCTAGTATTTGAAATATAATTCCCCAATCATCAACCTTCGCATTCTTAAGTAATGAATTATTACAATAGTCCGCTACAGCATCTTTAAATGCATTACGGTTTTGCACTTCATTTTCCTCCGTTACCAAAAAATAAAGTGCTTCTTTCCCTCTCATGAAAGCAGCAGATAATTCCGTTTTTCCAACTCTCCTCCTACCATATAATATCACAAGGGAGGACCCATATCGATTATACTCTGTCTCCAAAAAATTCATTTCCTGCTCTCGGTCAATAAATGACTTCATATTACCACCTCTTAATTAATTCATACAGAAAACTTATGATATGCACTGCAGGTCAGAGTGAACACTCTTATCCACTTATCCACTTATCCGCTTATCCGCTTATCCGCTTATCCGCTTATTAACTATTATACTATAAATTATTATAATTTCAATTATAATTTGACACTATAAATTATCAATAATCTGTAATACAGAGGCTATTTCATTCAAAATCAATTTATGCTCCTGCCTTCTAATATTTTGATAAGAAGGATAATGAACCACTAGCTTTTCGTCCTTTGTCATATGACCTATCCGCTTCTTTAACCGTTGAAATTCCAGATCATAAAACAACTTCATTCTGCTCTGTGATACCAGCTTTTTCATATCCCCAAAAGCACAGGCTAATTGCATAACACTTAGATCAGCTTCATAAACCTCCAACTCAGCTGATTCCGCCAGCTCCAGCAACTCCTGAACATGATACCCCAAGCCAAAGCCATAAATAAGGTAACGCTGCTTTTCCGGCTCATACCAGCTTTTTGCCAATAAAAAAGCCTCTTCCCGAACCTTATGATTGGAATGAAAGTAAAAGCTAACACCGTTATTCTCAGCAGCCAGGGTCATCAAGCCGCAAGAGGTGAACTCAATGCGGTAACCTTTTTCCAGTAAGCCTTCTGTATCCACAGGCTCTGCCAGCGTTTCGGGAAATCCAATTCCATGCTCGAGTAAAAGCCTTATGTTCTCTTTATAATTTTCTTCATCAAATAGTATCTCTTCTTTACTTAGGATTAATTCTTGTACACCAATTAAGAAATTCACAAGCTGTAATTCCAAAAGATCCGCCAAAAGCACAAAATCCTTATTCTTCTTGGCTTCCAGAATGCCTGACAGCATTTCCATTAAAGCCTGGGTTGTAACAAGATCAAAGTAATCCTGTTCCTTTATGATGTCTTCCAGAACCACTTTTACCAAATCAATTGAATTTGCAACAATAACTAATGCTTTTTCATATTGTTGTTCACGAAAATAATAGATTGCTTTATCAAAATCTCCTAATAGCTTTGTATTTTTGTCAAAGATACTTCTCGTATTTTCCGTCAAAAGATTCACCCCTTATCCTCTATGCTCCAGTTGCAGGTCAATTCCCCCTAATCCCCTTTCGTCAAAATACTCCTTGGAAGAAACAGGTCAACTGCACTATTTTAAGCTCCATTCTATTTGTCCATCGATATCCGTATTATGGAATAACTCTTATCAATTTCCTAATCTCTTTCATTCACCCAATTCTTTGTAGTACACAGTTAAAGGTAAACTACTTGTATCACTTCCTTTTATTATAATTGTTTATTTCTGGAAATTCAATGGAAATTTTACGATATTGCCCTTCCCCTATCCTTTTACTCTATCCAGCATATATCTAAGGCTGTTTCTTTCTTTTTATCATAACATAAATAGCGAAAAAGCCTAAATACATTTGATAAAGAGAGAAACAGCCTTATCTATTCTCTTGATGAAAGTGATCATACTATAGCGCCTACCAAAATATGACCATTTTCATTTATTACTTGATATAGTCTCCTGACATTTGAATGGACTTATATTTAACAATATAACCGCTAGCATTCACTTCAAATATCGTAAGGTATTCTCCTGCCGAAATTGATACGTTATCCATGGCTGCGTTTTGTATAATCGTCTGTGCCGCTACATCAATACTTGTCTTACTCTTCACCGTATCTTGCATATTTACTCCGGATACAGCTGCGTTCGTCTTAACATATACCCAGGAATTTCCGATACCCTTTGCGGTAACAATCGTAAATGCTGTCCCGCTTGTTGATCCCTTCATGTGAGTCACTGTTAATGCTGCTGCAGGGGTCGGATTTTCAATCGTCAGTTTAAGAGAGGTTTTATCCACCGTTCCTTTTTTGTAGGTAATGGTTAGAGGCTTCGCATAGCAATTGGATAATGCGTTCAAGGACTCTTCCTTTAGAGTTATCATAACAATACTTGGTGATCCGGGTACCGGAGCCTGGGTAAACTCTATATTCTTAGTTCCAAGCTTAATCGTATCAATCTCTGTCTCAAAGGGATTAGCCCCAAGTGTAATATTGAACGATTTCGCTGTAGAATAGCCTTTTGTAAAGACGATTGTTTCCTTTGTTATATCCGGAATTGAAGGATAATTAATTGTGGCACTTACATAGGTGGATGCCAACTCATAGCTGATTTCGTTAGAGGTTGAGGTGGCCTTCTTTGCCTTAATTTCCTTCATTCTGACATATAAGGTTCCTTTATTGACCGCCTTGGTAGAAAGAATTTTCACTCCCGCTCCCTTTGTCACTGCTGTCCAGGAAGCCTTCTCCATATTCAGGGTTTCATTTTCTCGTACAACCGTATATTCATAAGGCTTAGTCTGACTAGCGGATGGAATCTCAAGGATGATATTCTTATTTCCATTATAGGAGACATAGATATTATCATCGGGGGCATTTGCCGGACCTGGCTTAATCGCTTCTGTGATAGTTCTTTGCTCATTTAAGCTCACTTCTGTTATCTTGGAGGAGGCTGCCTTGGAGGTGGCATATTGTCTGACTTCTATCTTCATCGCCGGGAATTTTTTGCTTTCTATTGAACCATCACTAGAGGAGTTAGCGATAGCACTTTTAACAATAGAAGAAAGCGGGGTGTTCTTCATGGTTCGATCTGTCACCTGAACCCAGCCGGAAGGTGCGCTGCTGCCCGCAACTGTAACACGGTATTCCTTGCCGTATCTGATATCCGCTGTAAATCTGGATCCATCAATCCCGTAGCCCGTAGCCGTCGGTTTCTTTGATATCTTAACCTTAACCTCATTGCTGAAACGTCTGCCCCCTTGTCCATCAGGATAGACAGAACCAATCGTGGCCGCAGGATTCTCCTTGAGATAGGAAATGAGCCCTCCCTTGCCGTCCGCTCTTCTGGTGTCAAAATCCACTGCCGGAGTGGTATTTATCACATCATCCTTTGCTCGTATTCGAAAATATAAGTCTGTTCCCTTTATTAAGTATTTCTCCAGTAAGCTGGCCGTAAGCTCCTTCGTATTCTTCCATAGACCCGACTCACCTTTTCTCCACTCCAGATCATTAAAAATAATCGGATTAACACCGTTACCCTCCGTAGTCATGATATTGACGAGAGGAGCGATGCTGGCATTCGGGCTTAAACTATCCAGATTCGCATAGCTAATTGATATGTTCAGCTTTGAGGGCTTTGCCTTTAATAGCACTCTTGAGCTGGTATTGGTGGTATCATTATAACCTTTCACAAAAACTGTATTCTCTGTAGTAGCTGACAACCAGGACATGTCAATGGTGGTGTAGCTGCCACTATCTGCATCTACTACTTCCCAATTATTCCTTGCTGCATCCGACTCGGTCGCAAAGCAAATCTTGCTGTTCCCATTGTTCTGAACAACAATCTGTTCCTCATAATATTCCACTGACATAACTTTAACTGGTGCGCCTGCCGCATATGCAAGTTTTCCGGGCGCAATCATGCTGCCAGTGATTATGATTGTGAGTAGCATAAGTAACTTGGTCATTAACATCCCTGTTTTCTTCATTTGTTATCCTCCACTTCCATAATGTGCTATAATCTATGTTAATGTATGTTCATAAAAACAATCCCTTACTATAGTTAGTCATTCATTATTCACCATTCATCATTCATTCGTTATTCACTTTTCATTCAAAATGATCTTTTGTTACTTTTTGATTGCCCAATACAGATACCCTTCACTACATAATTTACAGTTTATATCCATCTTAGCTTACTTTATTATAATATATCGACAAAGAGACCAGAAAACCTAAGACCTGAATCATTATATATTATCTTCACACTCTTATAAAGATTGCCGATTAGAGTGATAGACCTCTTGCCCCAATGCTGTCAGGTATTCTATTACTCATCTATCCTTCTATTCCACATAACCGCAATCCTAATATATCCGTCTTATTTTATCTGTTTATCTTTATTATCTTCTTATTTTCTTACTATTTTTTCAATTTACAATTACTGCATAATCTTCCGCTCTTTATTTTTCTACCACAAATCTCACACTCAAACCATGCAAATTGAGAATCCTCTGAAAATTCTAGTCTTTCTTCTCTGATCCATTGCAGCAGCTGCTTGGGCAAGATCCCATTATTTTCTGCAATCTCAGTAATACTTGCCTTCGGATTCAATACAATATAGTCTCTCACCTGGCTATATGTTAGCTCTTCCTCCTTAAGTAATGGCTTTAGTTTTAATCTATCCCGTAATTTATCTTCAGTCTCTTCAATCTCCTTATGGGTGACTAATCGTCTGCAATCTTCGCATAATTCCGGCCCGGTAAGATAGTGAAATAATCGTCTGCAATTTTTACATACCTTAACTTCCATCAGCATCCCTCCTCGATTATTCTTATTATAACACAGGTTGTCGCTTAGAGAAAGAAAAAAGGAAAAGCTTCAGCTCTGAAAGGTAAACTTACATAGGAAATACCATTTTCGCCCAAATCACCCATTGTGGATATCTTTACAGTAGTTTTTTTATTGACAGATATGTTATCCACATCGCATACTTAGACTTTTCTCATAACTTCATGTTTCTGTGGATTTCTATGTTTTTTTTGAAATTTACTCTTTTCAGAAATCACTTCCTTTGGTATACTGTTTTTATCAAGAAATGCTTAATGATGTGCGTTTCTCTGTATAGGATATATCTTCTCTTGTTAGTTGCCGACCAAAGCTGGCTAACAAATCAGAAGATATATTTTTTATTGTCCTTTTTATTTCTCTTAATCCCTGAATTCCATTTTCATATAGCTGCAACAGCACATCCGCTATCTGTGTAAGAAGATAATGATTCTTCATGGCATTATAATTAAGGCTATTCGCATGCTCTATGTCATATCGATGATTTTTCTGGATATTAAACCCCTCATTCTCTATCTTCCAACGTTTTCTTCCGGTTTGTGCAAACTCCCAAGCCGTCTTCCCCCTGATCGTTAATCCAGTGACCCACTGGAAGCTTCCCGCAGGTTCTCCATCCCGCTCTATCTTTAATTCCATTACTGTAAGATTGTGCCCCTCATAATCAAGTGCTGGTACCCATTTCATATCATACTTCACGTTTTCATGTGCTTTTCGATTGTAGATTTTCTCTTCCTCTATGATCTTTCTCTCGTTTTCACCCATTCCTGCAATAGTTTGATACTCTTTTGCAAGAGAAGGGATGCTCCCATCTTTAAATCGAAGAAGGTAACCCCATTCATTTTCCTTACATATCTGAAATACTGGTGCACAAGCATACAGACTATCACCAAGTATGCAAATCGGTAACCTTGGGTAGTCTTTCTTCAACTTTTTTGCTAGCCTTTTAAAGGCTTTTCTTTCACAATCCTGTTTTTCAACGTCTTCATTTTCATTCTCGATAAACTCAGTTGCAATGCTGATAACCAGGTTGTCTCCTAATACAATCTTTGCTTCTAATACGTTGTGATAATAGTAAGTTTTCTCATCTTTAGTTCCTTTGTTGATGGTTTTTCTTAAGCAGTGTTCGTCGATTTTTTCCTTGAAACAGAACAGTTGAGTTGCATCTACAATCACCATCCAGTAATTATCTAGAAATCTTGCATTTTCAAAGCTTCTCTTCCTGAGTAACTTTCTGATCATGCGTTTTCTGAACTTCTGAAGGTCTTCCGGATCCAGCTTTTCCAAACATTCATTGATTGTCACATAATGTGGTAGAAATTCTTTTTCATCTTTTCCAAGAATGAGGCAGAGGTTATACACACATTCCTCGGTATTGAATTTATCTGTCATGTCCTGCATAGAAGAGATGGTGCACACATTTTTCATAATAACGGTATATAGGATCTCTTCGATATCATAGTCGATATAGGATGTATGCCTGGGATCATTCACATCACTTAAATCCTTAACAAAATCAGGCAGAAAATGTTTTTGTACTTTTAAAAATTCTACTATATCCTTTGAAATGTTTTCTTGATTTCTCTTCTGGCAGCTCTAGACATGACAAAAATACCCCTTTGCGAAAAAGTTTTTTCTAATTTTATCATATCCGGGTAAAAAGGTCCACAGTTTTCATCAGAATTAGTGCGAAAAATATTTACCTTTCAGAGCTGGAAAAGCTTGGAGCAGAACTCTTTGAGTTCTGCTCCAAGCTTATGTAAAAGGTTAATAATTTATCAATCATCTTATTAACTGATGTCCCTGCAATGGTTACTAATTTGCCTAAGCAAGCATTGGCTAAGCAGCCTGGCTAAGAACATTATTCCTATTACTGTAATAACTGTAGAACCTGCTGAGGCTTCTGATTTGCCTGAGCCAGCATGGACTGAGCAGCCTGAGCCAGAATATTATTCTTGGAATAGGCTGACATCTCTTTTGCCATATCCACGTCTCTAATTCTTGATTCAGCAGCTGTCAGGTTCTCGCTGGAGGTTCCTAAGTTAGCCATTGTATGCTCTAATCTGTTCTGGTATGCACCAAGTTTAGATCTTTCAGCAGAAACCTTCTCAATTGCACTCTGAAGCGTAGTTACCGCAGCACTAGCCTTAGACTGTGTAGAAACATCCAATCCACCAATTGCTGTAGCATTGGACATTGTTCCATCCGCCTGCTTGGAAGCTGAGGTAGCTTCATTTGTTGTGAGATTAACCGTTGTACTACCCGCTACTGCTGTGCCAGCTTTAATACCAACCTTTAACTGACCAGCACTGGTAGCGTCACCCAACACATAGTTTCCACCATTCTTCTGGTCAACCACTACCTTATTACCAATATCTTTTCCAACAGAAGCATTAATTTTAATAGTATCTCCAGGGTTCCTTGTTCCTGAGGCAATGTTTGCTGCGTTAATTGTCAATCCATTAATGTTCCCTGTTGTCGCTGTAGCCTCAATCTCACCAGTTGTACTTCCAGATACTGTCCAGCCTGCATTTAAAGCGGTAGCTCCGCCTGATAAAGTAGCTGTTGTTGCAGCTGGTATATCTGCAATCGCCGTTCCTCCTGAAGCATAAGTACCTGCACCAGTCACAGTCATTGCGCTCAGATTAGCTGTTGTTCCATCAGTCTTTGTAACTGTGCCTAACCCCTGAATAACACTTTCTAAGTTAGTGTCAAGATTGTTAGCTGTAGTAGTACTAAGGCTTAGCGTAATGGTATTGGTTTTATCATCCCATTGAGCTGCAGGGTTGATTCCACCAGATGCCGTATCTGAAAAAGCAATCTTTATTCCATTAAATTGAGCTCCAACACCACCAGCGTTAAATTCTAGTGTATCAGCACCAGATGCTCCAGCACGAAATGCTCCAATCGTTGCATTAGCTGCAGTAACAGTGTCATGGTATGTTAAGGTTACATTTGTATTATCATTCGCTATACCTGTAACAGTTGCATCTTTTAAGGTCTCAGTAACACCTGTTAATGTAGTAGCCGGTACACCAGATCCTACTGACTGCAATTGAGCAGAAAGCGTAGCATCCTTAAAGCCCTTTACAGTAATAGTCTCACCAACAACTGCTGTTTTTGATAACTGTGCTTGGTCAATTGTAATACCATTAACTGAGTTATTCTTTTCAGATACAACTCCACCTAAGGAACCGGTTGCAACCCAATCCTTAACTCCACCAGTTGCAGTGCCTGCTGTTCCAGTTACACCTCCGGTAAATCCTAACGCAGTTGCTGATGTAGCATCAGAGCCGGTCAAATCAACCTTTGTTGCTGCTCCTGTTGCTACACTGGTTATGGAAAGCTTATGTGAAGCATCTACACTGACCGTATATTTATCTTTTCCAAGTGCTGCGTCAATATCTTTTTGTAATGCGCCTGCCACATCCGCATCGGTACCATCAGTCACGCCAGCAGTATTACTTAATTTAACAGATGTCCCATTCAGCTTCAACGAAGTAACCGCATGTAAATCATTACCTGTAGCAGATATTGCTGTTGCTGCTGCATTAGAAGCTGCTGTTCCGTGATCTGTGTAGGTAAGCGTAATGTTTGTATCAGCAGTTGCTGTACCCGAAACCAAACCAGCAACAGTATTTCCCGAAGAATTTGTTGCGGTTGTTGCACCAGCGTCCTGCTCAGACATTACTACTTTGTATTTACCGTCCTGTAATGTCTTAGTAACATCAACAGAATCAGCGCTTACTGATGAAAGCTTTGCAGTATTATGATCTGTATCAATATTACCTGATTTTACATCTCTAGTGATACCTAAAGACTTCGCATCCATTGCATTAATTGACAAGGTAATATCCTGATTAGCATTTGCACCAATATGGAACTTTGCAGAACCGGTTCCTTCATCTGTGATACCGCCATTGATCAGCTTCTGTGTATTGAACTCAGTATTATTGGAAATTCTGGTAACTTCCTTAGTCAGCTCATCCATTTCCTTCTGAATCTCGCTACGGTCAACAGCTACATTCGTATCATTGGAAGCCTGAACCGCTAATTCTCTCATTCTTTGAAGAATACTATGTGTCTCGCCTAATCCGCCTTCTGCTGTCTGAATCATTGATACACCATCCTGAGCATTCGCAGATGCCTGATCAAGTCCTCTAACCTGAGCTCTCATCTTCTCAGATATTGCAAGTCCTGCCGCGTCATCGCCTGCC
The DNA here is from genome assembly GCA_023392995.1 of Bacillota bacterium. Classification (GTDB taxonomy): domain Bacteria; phylum Bacillota; class Clostridia; order Lachnospirales; family Lachnospiraceae; genus Mobilitalea. The sequence goes on along the minus strand of JAEWMZ010000485.1, from coordinate 4,534 downwards.
CTATTAATTCTCAAGCCGGAAGATAGCTTTTCCATTGATTTACTTGCATTTGATGAATTGATATTCGTATTTCTTAATGCGTTTTGTGATGCCAGATTGTGATTAATTACCATATAATTACCTCCTTGATTTTTAAAGTGGACATCCTTGTTCCACTATTTTTAGTATAGCTCTATAAGCCAACTAACTATATTATAAACTTCATTTACCCATTGACGCCTTATGACCGTACGCTTCTTAAGTCATCATTATATAAACTCTGTTTACTTAATATATATATCGGATTAACCGGATAAAACTTTATACCTTTTTAAATATTTTATTACTTTTTGTCTTATAATTACCATTTTTGGCGTTAATGAAATTATTATTTCTTTTGATCCAAAAAATATGACTGCTGCATACTATGATCCGTTGAATTCTTATAATAGCTCGATACCAATTGATTGCTCTGCTTTAAATTCTTTATTTCCCTGCGTTTTGTACGAAAAAACCCTTCAATCTTTAGACTATTACGCTTTTCCATAACCTGAAGCTGAACACTATCATCCGTAGCCTTAGTGATTAATGACTTAAGTCTGCTTATCTCAATTTGATATCTTCCCGAATGAAGGGATAACTCATCCTTTACGTGCTGATAGATTTGCTCAAACCCCTCATCCAGCTTTATCAGTAGTTGAATCTGTCCATCTTTATCCTCAATAATACGATTGAACCGCTCCTCATCCACCCTATCTTTGACGAATAAAGCCTCCTGTTCTTTGGTTAGTTCCATTAGGTTTGTTATTAATTCACATTTCTTAATTAATGAACTCTCCAGCAGTGCCAGATAAGTCTGATGCCGGGTCTCATGTTCCATGCTATGTATCCTCTCTAAATAAGTTCACCGGAAGACAACCAGGAAGCTCAACTACTAAGCCAACTTCATGGCTTCCTTCCAGGTGTCCCTCATATCTCTGATAAAGCCTAACGCCTCCTCCAGAATCCCCTTGTCCTTTGCTATGTTAGCATCAAAAAGCCTACCGTAGATATAATCATACATAACATCGAAGTCCTTAGCTACCGGAAACCTGGGGTCAAGAGTAATTCTAAACTCCTGAATAATATTTTCTGCTTTAACTATATTAATATGGGCATTATTCATATCATTTTTTTCAATTGACAGAATGGCTATATTGCAAAACTTAATTGCTCCATCAAAAAGCATCAGGGTAAGCTCTGCTGGCGTCGCTGTCATTATTTTACTGTTTTGATATACTGCTGTTGCATTTACTGCCATTATTTTACCTCCAAATAATCCACTTCGTTCACCGCATTATTTTAATTTGAATTCTGTCCAAGCATCGATAATAAGGATGAGCTTTTTGAGTTCATGGATGCCATTGCTTTTTCCATAGCCGTAAACTGCCTATAATACCGATTCTCCATATCAGCTAATTTGTCTTCCAGATCACTAATATCCGCTTTATAGGACTTGATTGTATTCTTCATTTCCTTATCATTATATAAGGTTAAGGCACTCCTCAAGGAGGTACTCTTCATATTGTCAGACAATGTCTTATATAATTCTCCTGACAGCTGTGTAAATACCTCCTTCACTGCGTCCGGATTTTCTGATAAAGCTTTCATTAAGTCCTTCTCTTTCGCTGATGTAAGTGTATCCTCTGTATCACCATTAATATGCAGTTGTCCTTTCTCAGTGTAGTCTGCCGCTGTGATACCGAAGCTTGCTAATGAATAGTTTTTTCCTTCTACCGTTACACCCTTACTGAGGATTGTCCTCATGGAAGAGATCAGAGATCCCAGCGTGTTATCTCTACGAAGTAAAGAATCCTTTATCTTATCCTCCCATTTCTTCTCCTGCTCCTCCGACATCGCTTCCTTTTGCTCGTCTGTTAAAGGTTCATAACCTTTCGCCAGATCTGCATTATATGCCGTATTCATCTCTTTTAGCAGCTCATTATACGATTTAATAAAATTCTTAACTAAATCATAGGTTGCCTGCGTATCTTTTTTCACATTTATACTAATTACTTCATCATCAGTATCGTTTCCAGGCGTATCAAATCCTTTTGTTACCCCCTTGGCAGTAATCGTTAATCCGTTGGCAGTGATATTATTCGTACTACTTTTTAGTTCCGCTCCATTATAGATGATTATGGCATCCGATGGCTTTACAAGAGAAACCTTTGGATTTGATACTGTTACTTCAACCACTCCATTCACATCAGCTTCAGACTTTGTAATTTCTCCCAGCCCCAGCTTAGTCAGATCTACATTCTCCGAGGATGATTTCATAGAAAACGCATTCTCATAGCCACTCTCTTTAGAGCTGATAAAGAATCTCTTCTGAGCAGAATCAAATGAGGCATTGAGTCCTGCATTTTTCAACGCAGATACAAAGTCCCCAATTGTTGTGCTAGCTGTAATACTCAGGGCAGTTTTATTTGTACCTACTTCTATATCGATCGAGGAATCAGCAACGTTCATTCCCAAAGAAGCGAGTGTAGTATTGTCTGTTACCTCCGAGCTCGTATCCAGCTTAGCACCCGTAATTATCTGAGCACTAGCCAGAGCTTTAACCTGTATATTTTGATTCCCTTCCGGTACAGTACCATTCGCTTTCACTTCGACCTTATCCGAATTTGACGAGGATGCCGATTTCACATCATAATTACCCAGTAATTTTGCTTTAGACAAGCTTCCTGTATAAAAGGAGTAGATTTTTTTATTCAAATCCTTCCATTTATCCTGTTTCCACTCCAATTTTGTCTGCTTATTTTGAATCTTAGTTACCTTATACCGCTGTGCAGACATCAGTTCCTTAACAATACTTTCTGTATCCATACCAGACGTTAGGCCTGACATTCGAATTGCCATATCAACACCTCCTTACCCTTTCTCATCATAAAGCAGTCCGGCATACTCCCATAGCTTCTGTATTAACTTTATTGTCTCCTCAGGGGGGATCTCTCTTATCACTTCATTCGTTTCCTGATCAAGAACTTTAATCGCAACTCGATTGACATCTTCATAATATTTAAATTCACATTTAGTTCCCCTGAATCTCAAATGACTATTCGCTTTACTCATCTCGCTTACTAATTGCTTCTGTGGATTTAATAAAGCCTTTTTACCACTCTCATCAGTATTATCGAATTGCTTATTCGGTAATACCATTCCTTCATCCTTCTCATTCGCTTTGTCCTGTGGTAACAGCTCAGTTATGTTAATCGTAGGAACACGCTTATCTGATTGCTTCATATCTTTATATAAAGAATCAGATGTAATTTTTAATGACATGACAATACACCTCCATGTGCTTATATGCTAATGCTGTTATTAAGTTACTCCTTTAACATGTATTTTGTCATTCTCTATAGTTTTACGATCTTATTTGTTTATCATTATATCGGATTTATTCTTGTAAAAGTTTATATTTATTTTATACCAATTTAACCAAATGGGAATAATTTCATAAAAAAACCATTTAAGCCATTTTATAATATCTTTTGCTGCGAAACAATAAACGATAAAATAGAATCAAAATAGTTTTTTTAAAACATCCTCATTCACGTCTGCTTTTGCGGCTTCCTCATTAGACTCTTTGATTTGCAGATAGATTTCTTTTCTATAAATCGGTACAGATTTCGGAGCACTAATACCAATTTTGACCTGATCTCCCTTCACCTCCAAAACCGTTATCTCAACTTCATTGCCAATCATAATTGATTCGTTTAACTTACGAGATAGGGCTAACATAGGCTTCGCCCTCCTTTACTGATTTCTGTTCTTGAAGTTTCTCATAAAAATAATATTTAATTGCATAATCTGAATTTTCCACTATAACCTGAGAACCTTTCTTTTCGTCGGAATTTATAATAAAGGGTGCTCTTAAATTCGCAGAGATCTTTGTGATATCCGATGGAACCGTCACAGAAATCAACACCACGGTATTATCTTCTGTAATTTCGCCCAACGGCTTTAAAAATTCATCATCAATTTGCGGATTATAATCCTCTAGGATAAGAAGCGGACTGATGACAGGGATCGCCAAGGCTGGCTCATCTAGGCTTTGAAGCCAGGAAACAGCCGGATTCTCTTCCCTCTCGCTATCATAGAGAATGGTATATCTCTTATAATCCTCAAAGCCCAGTATTCCACTCTCGAAGTCAATTATCTTATCTTCTGCCAACTCAATCTCACCAAAATGCCTTGTCCTTATCAACATAGGTATTCCATCCCTTCTCATATAATATCCATATTTTATGATTCTTCACCGCAATATTTCTTCATGTCTCCACTATCCTGCATATACTATATCTTTTACTCATGCTTTTACAAGAAATCCAGCAAAGTATTTTTCACCACTTTCGCAGCAGCTGACAGGGAGGCATTATATATCACATTGGCCGAATTATACTTAACAATTGTCTCCGCAATATCAACATCCTCATTCTTGGATAACAGATCCTCGAAATCCACCTTCTGATTTGATAGTCTGTTCTCTGTCAATTCAAGACGAACATAACGG
>JAEWMZ010000483.1 GCA_023392995.1 Bacillota bacterium | reverse complement strand
GGAATAGATAGAAAGCTTTTTCTTACGCTCCACGCATTATGCTCTATTACATTATAGGCTAATAATCATGCTCTATTATACCATGATATATTATTTTATTCCCTATATATTAGGTCCTATATTAGCTCCTATACTAGGTCATACAATTTGGTTATGCTTACTAGGCTCTACATATTAGGTCCTATATATTTGATCCTATATCTTATTTCTTATCTATTTATATTCTATTTGTAGGTTTCGTTCTATGCTCATTGTTTCGTTCTATACTTTTCGTTTTATTCTATTCCTTCAGAATCAGCTCATCTTAGCGGCAAATGAATTGTAAACTTAGATCCTGCGCCTAATTTACTATCCACCTTAATTGAACCATCATAGTAATTTACGATATGCTTCACAATCGAAAGGCCTAAACCGGTTCCTCCGACTCTCTTGCTTCTACCCTTGTCAATACGATAAAAGCGCTCGAAGATGCGTGGTATATCCTCCTCCGCAATTCCTACTCCTGTATCTGCTATTGTGATTATCATCTCTTTTGCTTCAGACGTTACCGTAATATCAACATTACCACCTGGTTTATTATATTTGATCGCATTCGTTATTAGATTGCTAAATAGCTCTCGTATTTGCTGCATATTAGCATTCATCGATATGGGTTTGCAATTTGTCCTTATACTAACCTGGCACTGTTGAGCGATCGGCTCCAGGGTTCTGCATACCTCCTGCAATAAAGGACTGATACGAACCTCTGTCATAACCACTTCCGCTTCCTTCGTCTCCAGCCTGGATATCATCAGTATATCATTGATTAGGTTCGTCATGTTGTCCGCTTCCAGCTTAATTCTGGATAGAAACTCCCGCTTCATATTCTCATCTGTGGCCATGTTATTTTGTAACAGCTCAATATAGCCGCGTATGGAGGTCAATGGAGTTTTCAGCTCATGGGACGCATTGGAGAAGAACTCCTGGCGTATTAACTTTTCAAACTCAATACGATCCATGGATTCTTTTACGGCCTTTGACATCTGTAATGTAGTATCAGCTATAACATTCATTTCCTCATATTGATAAAGGTCAAAATGAAATTCCGGATTTTCTTCCTTTAATTTCTGCATCTCGTCTGCGATCTCAAGCAAGGGTCTCGTAACGGAACGGGAAAAACGGTTTGCCAGTATCAGTGATACTACCAATGTAATGCTGATACTAGCCAGGATTGCAGGAATTAATATGCCAATGTACTCCTCCATCCCTGAGAAAGGAACTGCAATTCGTAAAATATAGTCACCGCTGTCCGATAGTGCAGCAACATAAAGCATAGAGATATTTAAGGTTTCCGACTTACGTATCCCGTAGCCAATGCCTGAGTTGAGGGCTTCTCTAACCTCTTCTCTATCCAAATGATTTTCCATCGTACTGCTATCTTCTACATCACTATCCGCAATTACATCTCCGTCCATATCAATAATGGTAAAACGGGTTGATTCATTTCCTCTGACCTTTCTCAGCAAATCTACCTGTTCCTTCAAATCTCCGTTATAGTCCAGTCCATGATCTGCTACCCGAACCGTATAGAGCATGCTTTCTTCGGATCTGATTAAGATGATATTACTGATGGCAAAACCAAAGATACCACAGCTTAGGATAATTGCCAGGGCTATAACAAATGCGAATCTTTGAAATATGGCTTTCTTCAAGGAAACTCCTCCTCCCCGTTAAATTTTAGTACTCTGGCTTAGCAAATCGATAGCCCACACTGCGTACCGTTCGAATACAGTCAGCTCCAATGTTACCGAGCTTCTGCCGCAGGGTACGTATATGAATATCGAGCGTTCTTGTCTCTCCGTCATATTCATATCCCCAGATATGATTCAGTAACTCATCCCTGGTTACTACACGGGTATTATGTTCAATCAGATAGAGCAAAAGCTCATATTCTTTGTAGGTCAGCTCAACTAAGACACCGTTATTTCGGACTTCTCTGGTTGCCGGATTAATGACAAGAGTTAAGAAACGGATAATATCCGGGCTATCCTCACGATTTGATCTACGAAGCAAGGACCGGATTCTCGCCGCCAGCTCCAACACGCCAAAGGGCTTAGTAATATAATCATCCGCTCCAACATCAAGTCCCATTACCTTATCCAGCTCTTTATCCTTTGCCGTAAGGCATATGACTGGCACATTTTTCAACTGAGTATCCTGACGAAGTAATTTAATTGCAGAAAGACCATCCATACCGGGCAGCATTACATCACATAAAACCAGATCCGGTTTATCTTCTTTCATATCCAGCAAAGCCTGTTCCGCCATCTCATAGGCCCTGATCTGATAGCCAAAGCCTTCCAGCGCAACCTTTAACAGCTCTCGAATACTCTCATCATCCTCAATAACATATACTTTTTCCATGCACTTCCCCCCGGTTATAATATTCTGATATTATTTACGGATCCTGTTTCATTAAATTCTGTCCATTCACAGAGATTAACTGCATGATCACCAATTCGTTCAAAATATTTTGCAATCATCAAAATATCGACGCATTGATCAACATGTTCATTGGAGGTTCTAAGAATTGTTGCGACTTCCTCCTTTACCTTATCAAATAAATCATCCACCACATCATCCTTTTGAATAATCCTTCTGGCTTTATCAATATCAAGAGTAGTAAAAGCAACTACTGCATCATGCACCATTTCCTTTGCTACCTTTCCCATCTCTGGAATATGCTTTACTAGATTATAAATGGGTTCTCTTTTTTCACGAATAATCAATTCTGCAATATCTGCAGCATGATCACCAATACGCTCCATATCCGTTACCACCTTCAAGGCGGTAGTAACTACTCTTAAATCTCTTGCTACCGGCTGCTGCTTTAAGATTAGGGACAGACATCTGGATTCGATGGTTTTCTCAATATCATTAATATTACGGTCTCCCTGAATAATCTCTTTTGCAAGCTCTTCATCCTCCGTCTCAAAAGCTTTTAAAGTCTTATCTATAGCATTCTCAATTAATTGCCCCATTTCAGTCAAGTTATCTCTAAGTAACATTAATTCATGTTCAAACGTTAATCTGGCTGTCATAATAACCTCCTTTTATTTAGATCAAAGAAATCCAAATAGACTTCTTCTTATTCAATTATAATCATCTGGCTAAACAGTGTCAAACAGGATAGACCAAGAAACGAGTTCTCTTATTCGTCAGGAACGATCAACCGAATCTTCCCGTAATATAATCTTCTGTTCTCTTATCCTCCGGTCTTGTAAATAAGGCATCGGTTGCTGCGAACTCTACGACTTCTCCTACCAGGAAAAAGGCTGTATAGTCGGAAATACGAGCCGCCTGCTGCATATTATGAGTTACAATCGCAACGGTATATTTCTCCTTAAGCTCAGACATCAGGTCCTCAATTTTTAAGGTGGAAATCGGATCCAGCGCAGAAGTTGGCTCATCCATCAGTAAAACCTCCGGTTCTACAGCTAATGCTCTGGCAATACAGAGTCTTTGCTGCTGTCCGCCGGACAAACCTAACGCAGATTTCTTTAAGCGGTCCTTAACTTCATCAAATAGCGCCGCACCTTTTAGACTTTCTTCCACCAGCTCATCTAATTTTGCTTTCGACTTAATTCCATGGATTCTCGGGCCATAAGCAACATTATCATAGATTGACATGGGAAAGGGATTTGGCTGCTGGAATACCATACCAATTTTTTTTCGAAGCAGTGTGGTATCAACCCTCGGGTCGTAGATATTCTCTCCATCCAGCATAACGGTTCCTTCTATTTTAACACTGGGAATTAAATCGTTCATTCTATTTAAAGTCTTTAAAAAGGTTGACTTTCCGCAACCGGACGGGCCAATAAAGGCCGTAATTGATTTTTCTTTAATGTTCATTGCTACGTTTTTTAAAGCATGGTTTGTACCGTAGTATAAATTCAAGTCCTTTGTAATGATTTTATCTTTCATCATAGCTTCCTCCAATCCGTCGTTTTTGACGGAGCCTTTTTTATCAACGATATAAGTTATGAGATGTCGTTCCCTCTCATAAAAGCTGCTGCAATTGCACCACTGTTTCCCTAATTAGAAAACCTGTATTCGCCCTGTCAGCTTTATTGTCTATTTACATCGAGTTTTTTAGATAAATATTTTGTAAGCATATTAATTCCAAACACGATGATCAGCAATACAAACGCGATCCCAAAGGAAATACTATACTTTCCTTCTTCCATCTTCAGATACATCTGTATTGTCAGGGTTCCTCCCGGTTGAAGAACCTTTTCAAGTAAGCCTTCACCAAATTTACCGAACTTCGGTAGCAAATAGCCACTTCCTGCGGTAAATAGCAGCGCCGCTGATTCACCGACGATACGTCCAATGGAAAGGATAATACCTGTAATAATACCGGGCATCGCGGAGGGCAGGAGAATGGTACGAATCATATACCATTTCGTTGCACCGATGCCCAAGGCACCGCTTCGGTAACTGGTGGGAACTGTTTTTAATGCCTCCTGGGTATTTCTTGTAATTAAAGGGAGTACCATTAATGTTAATGTCAGAGCGCCTGTTAATACGGAATAACCTAATTTTAACGTTGTTCCAAAAAACACATAACCGAACAGACCAAAGATAATAGATGGAATACCCGCTAATGTTTCTGTGGTAAACTCAATCAATCGAACGATTTTACCCGGTCTTGCATATTCATTTAAGTAAATTGCTGCTCCTACACCCAAAGGAATCGCTATAATTAAGGTAAGAATTATGATGTACAAGGTGTTAACTATATTACCGGCAATACCAAAGGTACCTTTTATGGTGCTTGGCACATTGGTCAGGAAGGACCAGTTTACAGCTGAAATACCGCGAAAGCTTACATATCCGACAATCACTGCAAGAACAATAATTGAGATGGATGCGCAAAAATAGATTATGCCATGAATCAGCATATCGGAGGCTCTGAATTTTTTATCATATATACTAGCTGTTGGCATCTTTTGCTCCTCCCTTCATTAGGCGGTTCAAAACGAGATTTATTAACATAATAAATAAGAATAAAACTAAACCAATCGTAAATAATACTTGTTTATGTGTCCCTGCCGCATATGACATTTCACTTACAACCGCTGTAGTTAAAAAGCGGACGGAATTAAACAGTAACGGCAGATTGGCGCTATTACCGGCTACTAAACTGATTGCCATCGCCTCACCGATTGCCCGGCCCACACCCAGTACAATCGCAGTAACAATACCTGATTTTGCGGCAGGAATAATTACTTTAAATATCGTCTGTATTTTTGTTGCACCCAGAGCTAAGGATGCATGCTTATAGTGCCCTGGAACTGCCTTGAGGGCCGCTTCGCTTATGTTAATTACCGTTGGTAATATCATAATGGCCAACACTAAAACAGCTGATATTAAGTTGGAGCCGCCAGTAAATTGGTGGGTTGTTGAATCTTTGAAGACTAGCATTTCTAATTTATAAATGAAGGGACATAAAATGAGAATACCAATTAAACCATAAATTACGGAAGGAATACCCGCCAGAAGCTCTACAGCAGGGCGGACAATATTTGCCAATCTCTTAGGAGCGGTTTCTGCTAAGAATACAGCCGTTAATACGCCAATCGGAACACCGATTAATATTGCCATAGCCGTTCCAAGAAGTGACGTTAGAATTACATATAAGATACCAAAGCTCGGTTCGGAAGCCGTCGGCTTCCATACGGAGCTGAATAAAATATCCTTTAAGCCAACTTTAAAGATTGCTGGTGTTCCACTGATAAACATGTATAGGGTAATTGAAAAGACAGCTAAAACCGTAAAGAAAGCACAAGCCGTAAAGATATAACCTGCTACTTTTTCCACTGTCTTTTTTGTTTTATAACTACCTATGATAGAGATGCTCTTATCAATCATATTGACTCCTTTATTAACATAAAATGCGTATCTATAATAACAGCTTTAGGAAGAGCCTCCCCCTTAGCAGATGCAGCTCTTCCTTCTTACTGTATAATTCTAATGATGAATTATTTTACTGTGATTAATCCAACACTCTTTACTAATTCCTGGCCTTCTGCTGATAACATATAGTTAAGGAATGCTTGCACTAATTCTGACTGTTGATCTACAGCACCTTTGGTAGCCATGATAAATGGTCTGCTTAATAAGTAAGTACCCGCTTTAATATTTTCCTCTGTAGGTGCTACATTATCAAGGCTTACGGTTACTACTGAGCTATCTACAACATCAAGTGATACATAACCAATTGCGCCCGCTGTTGATGCAACTTTTGCTAAAACGCCACCACTGCTGTTAATTTCGTTGGAATACTTGCAAGCATCTTCTACCTTTAGTAATTCTTCAAATGCGGATCTCGTACCAGAACCTGCTTCTCTTCCGATTACTACGATTGGTTGATTCGCTCCGCCAACTTCGCTCCAGTTCGTTACTGCACCGGTATAAATCTGAACCAGCTGATCTTTTGTTAAGTTCGTTACCTTACTAGCCGGATCGAGGATTACCGCAATACCATCGATTGCAACAACATTTTCAACTATGCCTGCGCTAAGCTCCGTATCTTTTAAGTTTCTGGAGGAATTACCGATATCAACTGTTCCAGCCGTTACTGCTTCAATACCAGCACCGGAACCTGTAAACTCTGCTGTAACTGTTACATCCGGGTATTTTACCATAAAGCTTTCAGCGGCTGCATTTGCAATCTTCTCCATTGATGTGGAGCCTGCCATAGTGATTGTTCCGCTTAAATCTGCTGTCTCATTGGAATTATCTGCTGGTGTGTCTGTTGAGGTATCCGGTGTCTCTGTAGAAGTATTCGTATCTGTATTATCCTCTTTTGTACTATCTTTACCTGCGCATGCAGTAAAACTACCGATAACAAAAACTAACGTTAATAAAAGCGCTGCTATTCCTTTAATTGTTCTCCTCATTTTAACTCTCCTTTTCAATTCGCTTCGTTTTCTTCTCTTCATTTCTTACAATATCAAAATAACATTAAATTTAAATTCGTAATACCATAGTAATGTTCAGTTTATGTAAAGTTTATGTAAAGCGGCATGGGCAGTCTGCTACTATTATTAACT
>JAEWMZ010000421.1 GCA_023392995.1 Bacillota bacterium | reverse complement strand
CAACTCTATCCTTGTTGGAGCAATGCAGCCACTATCCGAACTATGTTATCTCCTCCGGCTGTGATATCCCCCCTATGTCAAAATGGGAGAACATTGATGCCTTCTTCCAGGCTGTAGATGATTTTTACAAGAAATAATGATCGTCCTAATATGCGTAATACAAGTGAAGAATGTCCCTTTTACCCTCTTACGCAGTATGCTAAAATGATGGGATAAATTGCAACCTATTGTAATGAGGTAAGACTTGTCGCAACGTATTAATAGTGGACATCCCATAGGATTGTGTGAGCGGAATCGATTATTTTCAACGATTTTGGCGCACCACTCCTATGGGATGTCCGTTATCTTATATAAGATAAGCAAATCACTAAAGCTGCATTTTGCTACTACCCCAATCGGAGCAGGAACAGTACCTTTCCTTTCCCATTCCCATGAGTCGGGTTCAACGTCTAACTATTTTCTCCTACCAAAGCTATCTTCGATTGGGCTTTGCAAAGAGGTTCTTACCTAAAATCAATTTACGAATATATTTTTCCATACTTCTCACAGGCTTGATTCACTGTGAATATCCTACCTCCCGGTCCGTACTGGGCGGGATTGAACATATTTACAGACGCTCCGTAAATCATATATCCGCCGCCTGGACCGTAGGTATGAATGCAGCGCTTTACTTCCTCTTCAATCTCCGCCTCGGTTGCCTCCACACGGTCTACCACATTCTGAACATCCAAACCACCCACAATTCCGGCTTTGCCTTTTGCCCTCTTCTGTAATTTTACTATGTCATTGATTGGCTGAACCGGGTCGAAGGCAGTGATTCCGATCTCCAGGAAATCGTCAAAAAGATCCTCCATTTTTCCGCAGCAGTGCTGTTTGTAGGTCATGCTTGTCTCCTTACAGGCTGCGACAATTCTGGCAAGATGGGGCTTAAAGAACTTGCGGAATATCTCTGGTGACAGGAACAGACCGTTAATATGCGAATAATCATCCAAAAGTGTAAAATAATCCGGCTTATAATATTGTTCTGCCAGCTTCACATATTCAATCTTTTTGTCAGCAATTGCCCCTACTAAATCATATACCGCCTCCGGCTCATCATAAAGAGCACACATTGCGTCTTCAAATCCTAGTAAGAAATGCAGTCTCTCAAAAATTCCGTTGGGACAAAAGAGATCCTGTACAAACCTTTCCGGGTTCAAATGCAGGAATTCCTTTTCCTTCGCCACAATCATCTCAAACGGAACCTTCGAATAATCCGGAAAACTAACCTCAGACTTCCACTGGGTTATGTCCTTTAGCACCGGTTTTACCGTAGGGGTAGGCGTGAACATTCCTCCTGCACTGACCGTCGGGGTTTGATGGACACCATAGCCATCATATCCGGGAGCCCCCAGCTCCGGTGTTTCCAGGGATGTTGCAGCCGGTATGATCTGACAAGAATCATAAAAGCATGGTACGTACTCTGGCTTTTCCCCCTGTAAAGCCAATAAAGCATTATCTCTTTTTGCTAACATAGTTTACCTCCATCATAATTAAAGTAGGATATACGATCTCCTAACTTTCATTATAGCTGGAAAAAAAGGTTTAAATATTCTATATATCGCATCATACAATGCACATATTGCAATATTATCGATCACTGGTTTATAATAGAATTAATAATGGAGTCTTAATAGTTGATTTATAATGGACTTATAATGGATTTATAGTGAAGTTGATTTATAACGGATTTTAAAGTTTATTAATAGCTAACGTTACAATAGACTCAATGTACAGGCTGTTTCTTTACACGAAAATCAATACAACTGTAAAGAATCGATCTTAATATATCAATGGAGATTAGAATTATTATGGAGATGCGTCAACTGCAATATTTTATTACTGTGGCAAAACACAGGAACTTTACAACGGCAGCAACAGAGCTGAATATTTCTCAGTCTACTCTGAGCCGGCAAATTACTGCAATGGAGCGGGAGCTGAATGTCTTATTATTAATTCGGGACAATCGGAATGTGAATCTTACGAAAAGCGGTGAATACCTTTATGAAGAGCTTTCAAAATTATATATCAACTATACACACCTCATTCAAAATGCCCAAAATATTTTCAAAGGGTTTAATGGTAATCTGAAGTTTGGGATTTTAGAGGAGTTTACACTAGAAGGCATCATGCAAAATGTTTTGCATCAATATCATAAAAGCTTTCCAAATCAAAGCATAGATATGAGACGGGGCTCTTTTCAGAATTTAACGGATGGGATATTAGATTTTACTTATGATTTTATTATTACGTTTTTCTTTGATATATCAAACATTCCCCTGCTTCGATATAAGCTAATCGAAAAGGTTCAAGATGGAGTAATCATTTCACGGAGAAATCCACTCTCCAGCCTAAATGTTTTTCACCCAAATAAATTTAAGGATGAAACCTTTATCTTGCTGTCTAAGGACGACAGCAACTATGCTGCTGATGGGGCAATTGAATTTTGTAAAAAACATGGCTTCTATCCCAGAATTAAAATAGCTCCAGACTTAAATACTGCCATGCTTTTGGTGGAAGCAGGAATGGGACTGGCATTCACCTATTCCAACAGTGTTGCCGTCCACAATCCCTCTATGAAGTTCATCCCCTTCCAAGAATGTGATATCATCGGTGAATCCTCACTGGTTCTGGCCTGGAATACCCATAATACCAATAAGGTTATTAATAACTTTATCAAAAGCTACGATGAATGCAAAGCCCGAGAGTAGGCGCTAACCGCTTATCCTCTCACAATTGCATCGGTCATGCTACAAGCCCTCTTATTTTGCAGTACATCGTGAACACGGATAAAATCACAGCCTTTCATAATTCCGACCACCGTCGTTGCAAGTGTTCCCTCCACCCTTTCCTCCGGCGGAAGATTTAAGGTGTTCCCAATCATAGATTTTCTAGAGGTTCCAAGCAGGACAGGAAAGCCGATCTCCTTCAGCAGCTCCAGGTGATTCAT
>JAEWMZ010000373.1 GCA_023392995.1 Bacillota bacterium | reverse complement strand
TGATTACCACGTTACCGGATAATTCGGCTCCTTTGCCCAGGTTTACCTGGCGCAGGAAATCAACACCTGGGATAACACCCTCCGTATTCTCACCGGGGATGCCGAGTTTTCTTCCGCCCTGTGCACCTAAATAATAAGCACAGGAAAGGCCGGCAGGACCGGAACCAATGACAGCTATTTTATTGCCAAGCTGATAACGGGTCGGAGGAATATAACGGATGGAGCCGTCCAGCTCTTTATCGGCAATAAACTTTTTGATTTCATCAATTGCGATAGGTTCATCAATGTCTCCGCGCGTACATTCGCTTTCGCAGGAGTGAGGACAGATTCGGCCGCAGACTGCAGGGAAGGGATTCTCTCTTTTAATCAGTTCCAAAGCCTCATGATAGCGACCCTGAGCTGCCAGCTTAATGTATCCCTGAACCGAGATGTGGGCGGGACAGGCAGTCTTACAGGGTGAGGTACCTTCTTTGGCAACATCCTCCCGGTTCTCTCGGTAGTTCACGTTCCAGTTACTCTCTTTCCAGATGTGGTCACGTGCTGTACGCAGGGTTGTTTCTGGCACTGGTGTTTTAGAACAGAGCTTGCCCCCAAGTTTTAAGGCATTGCTGGGGCAGCTTTCAACACATTGTCCGCAGGCTACACAGTTTTCAGTATTAACTACTGCGGTAAAGTTGGAACGGATCGCATCAGGGGTATGAAAGAGCGTTGCCAGGCGAAGGGAGAAGCAGGAGCAGCTGCAGCAATTGCAGATGGCCGCGGATTCCCCTAAACCATCGGTATGGGGCATTTCATGCATTAAGCCGTTATCTTCGGCAAAACGAAGTATTTCCTCCGCCTCCTGGCGCGTGATTTCACGTCCTCTGCCGGAGCGTATGTAATATTCGGCGCCCTCACCCATCTGTACACAGATTTCCTGTTCTAAATGCCCGCAGCCCTCATCCAGAACCTTGCGGGACTGACGGCAGGAGCAGTCTGAGACGGAAAAGGTGTCATATTTATCCAGATAATAGGAGAGCCGTTCCCAGGGCTGTGTTCCGGGCAGATCCTTGATTGCAGCTTCGACTGGGATAACACGCATCATAGCCATACCCTGAGGGAATTTTGCCGCCATAGGGGCAAGGCGTAATCTGGTGTATTCCTCAAAAGCCTTGCCTATCTCCGGATGAGCTGCCAGCTGTTCTCTGTTATTTACCATCATCTCCAGCATACCGGGGGCAAAGATATTTACAAAGTATCGATCCTTCTTATCCTCTTTATCCTTCCAAACCTTAGCAACGCCGGTATAGGTCAGCTGATCCAAGAGCTCCCTCGTTTCCTTTGTGCTCCTGCCGGAGCGTTGTGCGACATAGTCGAAGGTACGCGGCTTTCGAAGTCCCAGAATCATCGCAATATCGGCCATATCATCGGTTACCACACAATCCAGGGAATAGTATTCCGGTGAGTTTTCATCAATCTTATTCATAGCTCCCGCAATACCACCAACCATCTTTGCTAACTTTACAATCTTAGGTCTTAATTCACTCATAATCTTACCTCTTTCTTTTTGAAAATGGTTTTTTGATTTTATTCTTTATTACACCAGCTTCTTGTTTCCAGTGCCAGCCATTTCGTCCACTCCTCCATACCCTCACCGGTGGAGGCGCAAATGGGAATGATTTTTGCTTTGGGATTTCTCCTTTCAAATTAATTGGATTCAGAATGGGAGTATCAAAAGCCCTTACTACACTATATGGATTAATATATAGGTATATACGTTTCCAGTGTACAGATACGTTCTTATCGCAGTACCCTATCTGGCTTCACGCAGGGGTATATCTGGTTCAACCAGACATACCAAGCTCTGATACCTTTTGATAATAAATATTATAAAATATTGTTAATTAATTGGCAATCATGTAAAAAATTACTGGCAATTTACCAAATTTTGAGATATTATTTTAGTAAGTATGCATGATAAAATAGTACTGGTGCCTGGTATGACCAGAGCCTGAAAAGAGGATGAAAAGGATGGAATTTCAAAAACTTAGCGCACTGAGTTTAAAGGAGATGTTTGTTCGTCAGATACGAGAAATGATTTTATCAGGACAGCTATCCGTAGGAAGTAAGCTGCCGCCTGAGAGGGAGATAGCAAAGCAAATGCAGGTAAGCCGGGCGGTCATTAACAGTGGTTTCACGGAGTTGGAGAAACAGGGGTTTTTAGAACTGCATTCGCGGCAAGGAGTTTTCGTCGCTGATTATGCCAGAAATGGTAATATAAATACCTTAAATGCCATTATGGATTATCATGGAGATAAGCTTGGGCAGTCGGAAATTCGATCAATTCTGGATGTCCGCCGGGCACTAGAACATCTGGCAACGGATTCTACAATCAGGAGTGCGACAGAGGAGGATATCTTTGGAATGGAGGTGCTGTTAGAAGCCATTGCAGCAGCAGAGTCGGATCAAGAGGCGATTGATGCCGTCTTTGCTTTTCATCATAGACTTTCGGTAATCAGTCAAAACAGCATTATGCCCCTAATCTATGTATCCTTTAAGCCGGTGGTAACGCAGTTGTGGAAGCGTTTTTGTATACGCTACGGGAGAGTGGCTTTATACAATAACACCCTATCTTTATATAAATGTTTGAAAGACCGTGATATAGAGGCTGCAAGAAGATATACGGATCGGTGCCTGGATGCAGCGCTGATAGGGGATCAGCAAATATTTTAAATTGATAGTGATAATATGGATAGTTAATTCGAATAGTGATATTATATATGGATAAACAGGCTTGGATAGGAAGGTTAAGAATCAGAGAATACTTAATTTTTAAAAAATAATAGGATAAATGATTGATGGTAACTTATGCAAAGGATAAATACCATGGCTATCACTTAAAAGGAGCAGACGAATATGAATTTAGAAAAGTATATTGCATTTATTGAAGAAACTGAAAAGATGAAATCAATTCTGAGAACTTCCTGGAACAGCAGTGGTCGCAGGGATAGTGATGCGGAGCATTCCTGGAGGCTGGCGCTGCTGGCAGGTGTTATTTCTGAGGAATATAAGGAATTAGATTTGTCCAAGTTATTAATGATGAGCTTGATTCATGATATGGGTGAGATTTATGAGGGTGACATCTCCGCAGCTTTAGAGCCGGATCAGGAGGATAAGTTCCAAACGGAATATCGGGCTGTACAGAAGGTATTCGCTTTGTTACCGGAGGTACAGGCGAACAGGATGCTTGAGCTCTGGCTGGAATATAATGAGAATAAGACTCCGGAGGCAAAGCTGATTAAGGCGCTGGATAAAGCTGAGACCATTCTTCAGCATAACCAGGGAAAGACACCGGTGGGTTTTGATTATGAATTTAATCTGAATTATGGCAAGGAATATTTTGAGGGGGATGAAACGTTATTAAAGTTGAGAGAATATCTGGATCAGAAGACGCGGGAACGTATGAGATAATAAATTAGTTTGCTTTTTAAAAAAAGGATGCCAATCTTTCAGAATAGAAAGGAGATATACTATAATGAATTATTCAAAAAAACCAAAGGATGAACTAGAGAAAAGCCTGACAAGAATACAATATGACGTGACCCAGAAGAACTATACAGAACCGCCATTCCAAAACGAATACTTTAATGAATTTAGAGAAGGAATTTATGTGGATATTACGACCGGAGAACCATTATTTATATCCTCCGAGAAATTTGAGTCCGGCTGTGGCTGGCCAAGCTTTGCCAAGCCAATTGAGGAAGAGTCCATTACCCTTGTGAAGGATCGCAGTCATGGGATGCTGCGAACGGAGGTAAGGAGTAAACTGGGAGATTCCCATTTGGGACATGTGTTTGAGGATGGACCTAAGAATATGGGTGGTTTAAGATATTGTATTAATAGTGCTTCCCTCAGATTTATAGCGAAAGAGGAGATGGAGCAGAAGGGCTATGGAGAATATCTGAAATTATTGAATGAAAAATAATAAAAAGTAAAAATTAATAAAAACAAATAAAGTAAAATAATACAAATAAAGTTAAGTAAAACAAATAAAGTTAAATAAAATAGTCCGGAAACTGCTTCCATTGACATGATGCAGCTTCCGGGCTTTCAATTTAACTTATATGAAAATTGTTATTTCATAATCCACCATTGGTACAAAGTACGTGAATTACATCAAAAATTACATCAAGGCCTCATAGAGCTTATCAACCGGTCTAGGAATAACGGCACATTCAATCATAAGTTCGCTGACTGCCTTGGCAGCATTAATCGCTTCTGTTACCGCACTGACATCACCGCTCATGGTGACAAAGCCTTTTCCGCCGATGGCGAAGCCGGTACGAATTTCTATCAAATTAATATCAGCAGCTTTTGCAGCAGTATCGGCTGCGATAATGGCAGAAGCAACCGAATAGAACTCAATGACCCCGATAGCACCGCTTGTTGCTACCTGTGTTGTACCGCTGATGGCCGGCATAAGCTGATCATTTACATTAGGGATGAATAGCTTATCAACTAAGAATTCACCAGCTATTTCTTCTCCTGCTTTCATAGCGGCATTTACCGCACTGGTATCGCCGCCGATAATAACCATATATTTTCCGGGGCATATGGTGGAGGATCTTAATAAGATAACTTCCGCCGCCTTTAACATATGGTCACATGTTTCAATTCCTCTTGCTATACTGGATAGCTCTATCATACAAACTGAATTTCCCATTTCAATCTCCATTCCGCCGCTTAGCAGCATCTTAAATATTAGTCAACACTGATTCTAATTCCGGTTTGTGTTACCTCACTTACAGTACCATACACACTGGAATGTATATTTGTTGATAATCCCGTAGCGTCAGCACTGGCAATTAATTCACCGACCGATACCTTATCACCGGCAGCTTTTACTGCAAGTGCGGGCTTTCCGATATGCTGAGAGAAGGGAAGAAAGACTTCCTTTGGTTTCAGTTCGATACATTCATGGGCATGTAAACCATTGTATTTTCCAAGGTTTAATCTTGCTATTAACCTGTCTGTCGGAACCTTACTAAGATCAACAGAGGTTCTTGCCTGAGGGTTTAAATTTCGTTCTACTGTAATGCCTTTTTCGCGAAGCTTCGCCTTCATATATTGATTTACCCTTCTTGGGGAGAGCCCCATAGGACAAGCAAACATTTCACAAATTCCACAATCACAGCAATTGATCGCATCCCCGAAGCTTTTCTCAAATTCTTCCGGGGTTTCGATTCTATCTTCCCGCCAAACATTTCTCATGACGAGATGGGGTTTGATTCTATGCCCAATCTGGAATCTTGGACATAAGTCGGTACACATTCTACATTGAATGCAAGCACTTCTGGTTTGATGCTTAATTCGTGCAATCGATACAGAAGAGCGTCTGATTAAATAGTGGTCTTTTGGTAATACAATAATATTACCGCTGGTCTTGGTAACGAATTGCTGATCAATAAGTGCATCCTCAGACACAACTCGTCCCATCATAGGTCCTCCTAGGATGATTGCATACTCCTGGAGGGTTGGCTTCGCAGCCTCTATACATTCTCTGATGGAAGTGCCGATTGGAACCTTTAGCATAACAGGCTCCTTTACCTCGCCAACCACAGAGAGATATTTCTCCGTTGTTTTTTCACTTTTTGTTACTGCGTTATAGATTCCGATTACAGTACCTACATTATCAACTACAGCGCCGACATCAATAGGAATTCCTCGCTCGGGTACGCTTCTTCCGGTTACCTGTTGAACCATGATTTGTTCATCGCCGGCAGGGTAGAAGGTTCTCATCTCAAATATTTCAATTGCAGCATGATTATTTTCGATTGCAGCCTGTAATGCAGCTATTTCGGCCTTATATTTTCCCTTTAAGGCAATGACTGCTTTCTTTGCTTCCAGGTGATTTGCAATCAACATTACACCTTTTACCAATTCGTCGGCAAAAGTTCTGCATAAATACTTATCAGTTTCAATTAAGGGCTCACACTCGGCAGCATTTACTATAAAATATTCTGCTTTCGTATTTAACTTAATATGAGTAGGAAAACCTGCACCGCCTGCACCGACTATTCCGGCATCCTTTATTGTTTCAATCAAATTCATAAGCGTCTCCATTCGTTATTGATCAGAGTTAATAGGTCAGTACAATTTCCTTAAACCGCATATTTCCCTTCATATGCCCGAATAAACAGTGTGGTTAGTTCTTCTTTGGTAACCGGTCTTGGATTTCCGGCAGTACAAGGATCAATATAAGCGGCTTCCACCAGCTCTGGAAGTACCTTTAAAAAGTCTTGCTTGTTTACCCCAGCGGCTTTGATGCTAGAGGGGATGTTTAATTTGGCGATATAGTTTCGAAGAGCACGTACCAGATTCATGGTACTCTGACGGTCATTGGTACTGTCCAGCCAGATTAATCGTGCGATCTTGGCATATCGTTTGTTAGCCTCGGTCAACTGGTCATATAGACCCGCATTATAAGAGATGACATAGGGCAGAAGAATGGCATTTGCCTTACCATGGGGAATATGAAAATGTGCCCCGAGGGTATGAGCCATTGAGTGATTAATGCCCAGCCCAGAATTACTAAAGGCCATTCCGGCAAGACAGGAGGCATTATGTACTCTTTGTCTGAGAGTAACATCCTCCGGATTTTCAAACACCTGGATTAAGAATTTATTCGCAAGCTTAATAGCTTTTTCTGCCAGGGCGTCAGTAAAATCATTCCTCATCGTGCAGACGAAGGCTTCAATTGCATGGGTTAATACATCCATACCGGTATCGGCTGTTACGCTTCGGGGGACGGATTTCGTTAACTCAGCATCGATAATAGCCATATCGGGCAGCATGCTGTCATCGACTAAGGGGTATTTGGTCTCTGATTCTGGATCTGTGATGACAGAGAACTTGGTGACCTCTGAACCGGTGCCACTGGTCGTTGGAATTGCAATAAATCGAATGTTAATGGAGGAATCCTGCATACGGGCAAAATAAATCATTCCCTTTGCTGCATCGATGGGAGAGCCGCCGCCAAGTGCCACCACCAGATCCGGTTTAAATTCCAATATAATTTTGACACCCTTTGCCACGGTGGAAATATCTGGATTAGGCTTTACATCAGCAAATATCTTGTATTGGATACCGGATAAATGCTTTGTAATATAGTTGGTTACTTCCTTTTCCTGCATGAATCGATCAGTGACAATTAATACTTTTTCAGCGCCTCTAAAGGTATCATCGCTTCCGGAGCCTATTATAATATCTGTCTTGATACTAAAAGAGCTATTCATTTATTCTCCTTTCAAGTGGTTTAATCAGACAGGTAATTGAGAAACTCATTAACTTAAGTAATTGTATACACAACGAATATTGTTTCGAAGCAGAAGCTAAGCCCGAGGAAAGCGTTGGAGCGAAGAAATAGTATTCGTTGTGTATACAATTGCAAAAACTATATTGTTTCGCAATTGCCTAGGTTTAATGAGATAGGTAATTGCGAAATTACAAAAGCTATGTTGTTTCACAAATACCTAAGTTAAATGAGAAGCAATATTGCCTTATAATGAATAAATGCAGCGAATTTTGTTCTGAAACTTGTGCCGGATTGGGTAAAAATAGCCGATGTTTCTGAGACAGAGGCATATTGTGACCACAAACAAAGCCAGAATAAGTACGATAACAAAAACTCACAACAAAAACCACATAAAACAACATTTGAAGCAACGATGTGTTGTTTCTTCTTTATTTATAAGGTATATCAAAACCAGCTTTTTGTCAAGTGATCTCGTCTGTATTTAACAAATATATAGGGGCTTTTTAGTGCTTATTTGAACATGTTTCCAATACAGCTTTGCCTATGTTTCCAGAGTAACTAAAATCATGAAGAAAATAGAAAAATTAAGTCTAAAAAGAACAGAATAAAAAACAGATCAAAAAAGTTAATGGAATCGATAGAATCGATACTATGTCGGCTAAAATGAAGATAAGTTAAAATAAGATAAGTTAAAATAAGTTAAGTTAAAGTAATATAAGATAAGATAAAATAAAATTAATTAAGAGAAGATAAAAGCTGAACAATGAGACAGAATAGCAAAATATCAATAAAAACAGACAGTTACATTATACTCATCAAGTGCAACTGTCTGTTTTGCAGCATTTATTAGTTGTAAAGATTATTTCCTCGGCAAAAGAAATTAAGCTAAGATTGCTTTATCATTGGCGAATTCCTTACCGGATACCAATTCGAATTGATGCATTAAATCAGCAACAGTAAGCTTTGTTTTTTCTTCACCCTTTATATCCAGTATTACTTTGCCTTCGTGCATCATAATTAGTCGGTTACCATGAGCAATCGCATCCTTCATATTGTGCGTAACCATTAGAGCAGTCAGATGATTTTCTGCGATGATCTGATCCGTTACGCGAAGTACTTTTTCTGCTGTCTTCGGATCAAGAGCTGCTGTATGCTCATCCAGGAGCAGCAGCTTGGGGTGTTGAAGGGTTGCCATGAGAAGTGTAAGAGCCTGACGCTGACCACCAGATAAGAGTCCAACCTTAGCAGTCATACGGTTTTCAAGGCCTAAATCAAGAATTTTTAATAATTCTTTGAATCTTTCCTTTTCCTGCTTCTTAATATTCCAATTCAGAGTTCTGCGATGACCGCGGCGAACAGCCAAGGCCAGATTCTCTTGAATCTCCATAGCGGCAGCAGTACCGGTCATTGGATCTTGAAAGACACGACCAAGGTAAGCGGCTCTTTTATGCTCCGACAGTCCGGTAATATTTTGATCATCCAGGAGGATTGCGCCCTGATCTACAGGCCAGACACCTGCAATCGCATTTAAGGTAGTGGACTTTCCTGCACCATTACCGCCGATGATGGTACAAAAGTCACCGTCATCCAGTTGCAGGTTGACACCATCTAAGGCAACCTTTTCATTAATGGTGCCAGGGTTAAAGGTCTTATGAACATCAATTATATTTAGCATTTACTTCACCTCCTTATGGTTTCGTGCTTTCAGCATTGCCTCTGACATCTTGGCAGTTCGGGCAAAGGAGTTCTTTCGTTTGCCTTGCAGATAAGGAACAGCAAGAAAGATAGCAACAATAATAGCAGTAAATAGCTTAAGATCACTGGAATTCAGCTTCAGCCAAAGAACGATAACAACTACAATATAATAGATCACACCACCAAATACCACAAAGGTAAGGCGAAGTGCAAAGTTCATATGCTTTCTCAACAGGGCATCACCGAATACCTCACCGATGATAACGGCTGCCAAACCGATTACGATGGCACCACGACCCATGTTGATATCTGCAAAGCCCTGATACTGTGACATTAAACCGCCTGCAAGGCTTACAATACCGTTGGAGATGGCAAGTGCTAATACCTTTGTAAAGTTGATATTAATACCGTTGGCCTTACTCATTGCAGGATTGCATCCAGTAGCTCGAATCGAGCTGCCCAGCTCCGTACCAAAGAACCAATAAAGGATTATGATTAAAGCAGCAGTAAAGATACATCCGACCAGTATGGATTTTGATACAAACATTAATGATATGATAAGGGTATATTTTTGTACGCTAAGGGCTTGATTCGCAGCCATACCCATAATATGCAAATTGATGGAGTATAGGGCTATCTGTGTTAAGATACCAGATAAAATTGGTGGGATACCCAGTGCGGTATGCAGTAAACCGGTAACAATACCGGCAGCCATTCCCGCTAGAATTGCAACTAACAAAGCAAGCGGTACCGGGAAGCCTGCGATAATTAACATAACAGTCACAGCACCTCCGGTAGCAAAGGAACCATCCACCGTCAAATCAGCGAAATCCAGCAATCGGAAGGTGACATATACCCCGAGAGCCATAATGCCCCATATTAGTCCCTGAGCGATACCTCCAGGCAGAGCATTGAATAATGCCTGAGGATTTAGGGATAGAATATAACTCATACTTATTCTCCTTTACAAAAGTTAAGGCAGTTTCTAAGCCAAACTTTTTTTAGATTTTATAAAATAATGTACAGGGGTGCCGTCAGATGAACGGTACCCCTGTAAAAATTACACGGTTAGTTAATTATTTTAGATGGTTATGGAAGTAATACAATCTTATTCAGCTTCAATTGCTACATAGCTGTCCGGGATAGTAACACCTAATTTAGCGGCACGATCTGCCATGAACTTATAGGTGGTCTTAGGAGCAAACTGTACTTCCATTTTGGATACATCTGCACCATTGGCAAGAACTTCGTAAGCCATCTTACCGGTCTCATAGCCAAGATCATAGTAGCTGATGGATAAGGTTGCAATTCCACAGCCTTTACAGATACCTTCTTCACCTGCAACGATGGGAATACCTGCAGGTTCTGCTACATTGTTAATCGCTTCGGTACAGGAGGCAGCGGTATTATCGGTAGGAATATAGATTACATCACTCTCGGAGGCTGCTTTTTGTGTTACGGAAGCAACATCGTTGGAATCAGCAAAAGTATATTCTGTACAGGTATATCCCATTTTTGTAAGGTAGCCTTGAATAACAGAGGACTGATATTTGGAATTGGCTTCTGCGGAGCAGTAAAGAATACCGATGTTTTTTGCATCCGGGAATAATTCTTTTATCATATCAGCTTGCTTATCGAGAGGAGCTAAATCAGAGGTACCGGATACATTATAGCCGGTTACGCCAGTCCAGTTATCAATATCAAGCGCTGTGCCGTAATCGGTAACGGAGGTACCAAGGATCGGAATGGAGTTTGTTGCGGAAAATGCGGCCTGTAATGCTGGAGTTGCATTTGCCATAATTAAATCATACTTATTAGAAACGAATTGATTTGCGATGGTAGCACAGGTTGCAGAATCACCGGAAGCATTTTGTAAATCGAATTTCACTTTATCTCCTAACAATTCGGTTAAGGCATCCTGAAAACCTTGTGTTGCTGCATCCAAGGCTTCATGCTGTACAAGCTGTATAATACCTACATTATAAGTTGTACCAGAAGCGTCTGTTGTGTCAGCAGGCTTTTCAGTCGCAGCCGCAGTGGTGGGAGCAGCAGTTGCCTCATTGTTTGTTTCGGATTTGTTTTCTGTGGTTTTGGCTCCACAGGCAGTAAGGCTTAAGATCATGCCAAATGCTAAAATAATAGCTAATATTTTTTTCATTATGTATCCTCCTCTAATCTGGATTAATGTTTTAACGCTTTGATGCGATAAATTGATGTTAGTATATAACAAAATACCTTTGAAAGTCAATGGTTTCGAGTGCTGAAGTTAGATAAATTTAAGAAAAAATAATGTGCTTTTTACTGGAAACGTCAATGTATACAAAAATGTTTTACCAATAATACTATTTAATGGCAAAAAGACTTGATTTTTTAAAAAACTATGTTATAATTATTACATAAATATTAACCGATTTATTATTAACTTAATAACTTGGCTATCATTATGAAATGTTATTCGACTTTTCTTTGACGAATTATTTCAAATAATAATCCAGCTTAAGGAGAATAAAATGAAGTTCAAAAAATTGCTTATATGTATGTTGGTTGCGGTGTTAGCATTTAATTTTACAAATGGGATTGCTTTTGCGGCAGAGAACACAACAGTAAACAGTAAAGAAGAGGAAACGAAGGAATATTCAGAAGCGGATTTAAGATTATTATCGGCGTTGATCTATTGTGAAGCACAGTCGGAGATATATAGAGGTAAGTTAGCAGTTGGAATTGTAGTTATGAATCGAGTAAGATCAGGTAAATATCCTGATAGCGTGAAAGAGGTTATTTATCAGAAGAGCCAGTTTACTCCAGCAAGGAGCGGATCATTAGAGGATGCCCTGAAAGCATATGATGACGGGAAATTCACCTCCGATGATGAAAAAGAATGTATTAAAGCTGCAAAGGCAGCATTGGAGGGAGTTACAAGCCTTACCATTGATGACGAGAAGGTTGATTTTAGTAAGTTCTTATCCTTCAGCGGAAGATTAAGCGGTTATCAATTACAGCTTGGTAATCATCAGTTTAAATAAAATTACATCGTATTATCATAATATAATAATTCATATATAATAAAGACTGGAAAGCATTCATTAATAAATGGGTGCTTTTTTATTGTAAAATATATACTGAATTACCAGCATTTTACTAAGCTGCCTGGATTGACATAAAATGCTATACTTTGTTAACATAGCTCTGTGGGGGTATACAATTAGGGGTTAGGAGTTATGGGTAACAATAGTACGAAGACAAAGGAGAAGTTAATGTATGAAAAGATTGGGACAGAGTAGCTTTAAACGTGGGAAACAGTTGACGCTAGTGGTGGTAATTGTATTTTTGATGAGTTTGCTTTTTCAATCTTCGCTGGTGGATGCAAAACCAAATCGAGGCAATAAACCAACTGTAACACCAACAGTAGTGCCAACGGCGACGCCAAAGCCAACAATCGCGGCAACACCATCAGCTGTGCCAACGATAGCACTGCCAACACCAACAGCAATGGCGACAGTAACCCAAAAGCCGACAGCAGTTCCGACACTAACAGTAACACCAAAGCCAACAATAGCGCCATCACCAACGCTAGTTCCAGAAGCGCAGAATCAATACAAGATTGTTGGATATTATGCTGCCTGGGCGGCATACTCTGGAATTACACCGGATAAGCTTGATGCAACGAAACTAACACATATTAATTATGCCTTTGCTAATATTGGAAGTGATCTGAAAATAGCCCTTGGCTATCCAGATGTGGATGTATCTAATATAATGAAGTTAAATGAATTGAAAAAGACCAATCCCAACTTAAAAACGCTGATCGCTGTCGGTGGCTGGAGCTGGTCGGGAAGATTTTCCGATGCAGCGTTAACACAAGAATCTAGAAATGTATTCGCCGATAGCTGTGTTGATTTTATTGTGAAGTATGGATTTGATGGAATTGATATTGATTGGGAATATCCTGTAAGCGGCGGAGTGTCAACAAATAGCAGAAGACCGGAGGATAAAACTAATTTTACACTACTAATGCAAACGCTTAGAGAAAAATTAAAGGCCAGAGGTGCTCTTGATGGTAAAACCTATCTTCTTTCCTTTGCGGGAGCTGAGGGCAGCTGGTATGTGCAGAATGTAGAACTGGCAAAGCTGGAGCAGTACATAGATTATGCGAACATTATGACTTATGATATTCATGGCAGCTGGGATCAATATACAGATTTTGTTGCACCCTTATTCGAGAACAAGGATGTATCTCCTCAGTACAAGGGAAGTGTAGACACCGGCGTACAGGCGTGGTTAAAAACCGGTTTTCCAGCAAAAAAGCTTGTCCTAGGAATTCCATTTTACGGTTATGTTTTCAAAGCGGTGTCCAATTCGAACCATGGACTATATCAAAGGTATTCCGGAAGTTCATCCATAAGCTATGCGAATATTTCATCAAATTATCTGAATGCACCTGGATATGTTCGTTATTTTCATGCAGAATCCAAAGTGCCCTGGCTTTTCAATGGCTCAACCTTCATAACCTACGAGGATGAGGAATCCATTGGCTGGAAAACAAACTATATGAAAGATAAGGGCTTGGCAGGAGCGATGCTATGGGAGTTAAGCCAAGATCCAAATAAAATATTATTAAATTCTGTTTATCAGGGATTACAGTAAGGAGTGCTTCATTGCGGTTTATGCGGCAGAAAACATGGGTGTAATCAGGAGCATGTAAGCAGCTGCAATCAGGATTATTAAATTTATTGATTTGGGGCCTTTATTTTTTGTATATTATCGTTTATAATGCTAAATATAAATTTAAAAAGTAAAGCGAGGAAGGGAAGAAGTAAATCAGTCTCACGTTTTCAGAGAGCATCCGGTTGGTGGGAGGATGCAACGCGCTGATCCAAATACATCCCAGAGCTGCTGCCTGAACTAACAGTAGGGTATGACGGGTGCGCCCGATAAAGCGCAGAAGTGTGTTTGCACTTAATAAGTGGAATTTTGTGAGGAATTCCAATCTCAGAGGTGGTACCGCATATATGCCCTCTGCACCAATTGGCGCAGGGGGCTTTTTTTCGTATTTATAAAATTACTACGTCTGAGAGATCATTTAGACAAACACTTTATTTTTAATGAATAAATAAAACTGAAGGAGCAGGAAAAAAATGAACATTTATGAAGAATTAGTTGCCCGTGGTCTGATCGCACAGGTTACGGACGAAGAGGAAATTAAAACCCTAATTAATGAAGGAAAAGCAACATTCTATATTGGCTTTGATCCCACTGCGGATTCTCTTCATGTAGGACATTTCATGGCGTTGTGCCTTATGAAGCGTTTGCAGATGGCTGGTAACAAGCCGGTAGTACTGATTGGCGGAGGAACAGCAACTGTAGGTGATCCTTCCGGCAGAACAGATATGCGATCCATGATGACGGATGAGATCATTCAGCATAACTGTGATTGCTTTAAGCAGCAGATGGAGCGTTTTATTGAATTCGGTGAAGGAAAAGCCATTATGGTAAATAATGCAGATTGGTTAAAGAAGCTGAATTATATCGATTTACTTCGTGAAGTTGGCGCCTGCTTCTCTGTAAATAACATGTTACGCGCTGAATGCTATAAGCAGAGAATGGAGAAAGGGCTTACCTTCCTGGAATTCAACTATATGATTATGCAATCCTTCGACTTCTATCATTTATTCCAGAATTACGGCTGTAATATGCAGTTCGGCGGAGATGACCAGTGGTCTAACATGCTTGGTGGTACTGAGTTAATCCGTAAAAAGCTGGGTAAGGATGCATATGCAATGACCATCACTCTTTTGATGAATTCAGAAGGCAAGAAGATGGGCAAGACAGCAAATGGTGCTGTATGGCTGGATCCGAACAAGACAACACCTTTCGAATTCTTCCAGTACTGGAGAAATACTGGTGATGCCGACGTTCTAAAATGCATTCGTATGCTTACGTTCCTGCCATTGGAGCAGATCAATGCAATGGATCAGTGGGAAGGCAGCCAGTTAAATGAAGCGAAAGAAATACTGGCATATGAACTTACTTCTTTGGTGCATGGAGAGGAAGAGGCTCAGAAGGCAAAAACAGCTTCTCATGCTCTTTTTGCAGGTGGTGGAGATGATTCCAATATGCCTACCACAGAAATTGGGGCTGCAGAGTTAGCGGAGGGTTCCATTGGTATCATGGATCTGATGTTAAGATGTAAGCTGGCGCCTTCCAAATCTGAGGCTAGACGTTTGATTCAACAGGGCGGCGTGGTTGTTGATGATGTTACCATTGAGTCCTTCGATCACAAAATAACAGCGCAGCAGTTAGAGGCCGGAATCAAGATCCGCAAAGGAAAGAAGACCTTCCATAAGGCAATTCTTGTATAAGAGGATAAAAAGGTTAATAAAAAGGAAAGAAGTAGAGAACGCTTCTTTCCTTTTTTGTATAGTTTTATATAGGTAATTGCGAAACGCATTAACTGAAGATATTGTATACACAGCAGATACTGTTTCGAAGCGGAAGCTAAGCTCGAAGGAACCATTGGAGCAAAGAAATAGTATTTACTGTGTATACAATCACAAAAACTATATTGTTTCGCAATTACCTATAAGTTTTACTAGAACAAGCAGTGTTGGCATTCGATGAAATACGAACCTGCAAACCGGTTATTTCTTCCGCAGTGGTAGCACTGGTGGGCAAATCACAGACCAGTGTTTTGTCTGACAGGATGGCAACCCGGTCACAGACACCCATAATTTCATCAATATCGGAGGAAATATAGATAATCGCTGCCTTCTTTTTTGTCATATCGTTTAAAAAATTATAAATATCAATTTTGCTCGCCAGGTCAATCCCTCGTGTTGGTTCATCCAGAATGAATATCTTCGCACGGCTCATCAGCCATTTGGCAAAAATTGCTTTTTGAAGTGTACCGTCACTATAGGAGAGTATGCTTTTGCGATTACTATAAGGAAGTTTAATCTTTATAATATAGTCCAGAACGGTTTGCCTCATATAATCATAATTGATGATTTTATTTTTAGAAAATCGATGCAGGGATGGAAAAGCAACATTCTCGTTGGTATCCATGGCCTGAAAGATGGAATCTTCAAAACGGTTCTCCGGCATTAAGGCAACGCCGTTGCGAATGGCATCTCTGGGGCTGCGTATCTGAGTTAACTTTCCGTTAATGTAGATCTCACCCTGATACCCTGCCATACCGAATAGGCAGTGAGCCAGCAGTGACCTTCCGGAGCCGGCAAGTCCCGTTATACCTAAAATCTCACCTTCGCGCAGCTGGAAGTTAATATCCGTCAGCTTATCCTCATAGCCCAAAGAAGAAACAGAAAGCAGCGTCTTGCCTTTCTTGAAATTAATCTTTGGAAACCGCTCCTTGATTCGTGAACCGACCAATAAATGGAGGAGCTCATCTTCTGTTGTTTC
This sequence comes from Bacillota bacterium, assembly GCA_023392995.1. Classification (GTDB taxonomy): domain Bacteria; phylum Bacillota; class Clostridia; order Lachnospirales; family Lachnospiraceae; genus Mobilitalea. Next base: position 5,999 of record JAEWMZ010000373.1, on the reverse strand, counting down.
CTTAACAACCTTCGTTCCCACCAGTTCTCCGTTTTTAATAATAGAGATACGATCGCCGATTTTCATTGTATCATCAATGCGGTGGGTAATATAGAAAATACCTGCACCTCGGGACTGGATCTGATTCACAATTCGGTATAAGAGTTCACGCTCAGTAGAGGTAAGAGCAGCAGAGGGTTCGTCTAAAAGTACGACTTTTGCATCAGAGATATAGGCCTTACAAAATTCAATCATCTGTCTCTGTGCCAACCCTAGTGTTTTGACGGTATCGGTGGTATGTATTGGCAGGTTTAACTCCTGAATTAAATCTCTGAATTGTTTATTTAAAATATCGTAATCAATGGAATGAAGCATCTTGTTCTTATAGGGCAGATTATGAAAATATAGATTTTCTGCTACCGTAAGATTTTCTAACAGAGTAGAGTGCTGCTGAATAAAGATCAGTTCATTATTGGAATAAAAGGTAAGACTTTTTGGTTTGACCAGCTGTCCTTCAAAGTAGATTTCGCCGGAATCTGGCTGTATCATACCACTAATAAGCTCCATAAGCATACTTTTGCCGGAGCCGTTCTCACCCATAATCATGTGTACTTCTCCTGGATAAAGGGAGATGTTAATATCCCGAAGCTGGAAATTAAATACCTCAAGATTTATATTCTTAAGTTCAAGCAATGGATTATTCAAAGTGAACCTCCTGATCAGAACTAATTTTCATAAACATCAATGGAAGTAAAAAGCGGAATATTTTGATTGTAAACAAATTTTTTGTATTGATCTTCCAGCTGTGAATCAGTCAGAACACGATGCGCTATATTAAGATTTCCAACACGATAAAGAGATTTTGTACCAAAAAAACGGGATAAACATACGATTGTCACAGAATCGGCCAGCTTAATGGAGTGCTGAATTAAAGTGGCCTTCTTTGTGCTGGACACAGTCATACCTACGGTCTCACTAAGCCCGTCAATTTCTATAAAAAGATGATCAAAGGAAAAATTTCGTAAATTATCAATTGTCATCTGTCCATACAGAGCATTATCCTCCATATCGCCCCCGAGAAGAATCAGGTTATTGGGCGAATGTAAAAATGCGGCAGCAATCTGCAGGTCATTGGTGACTACCGTCAGATTGTTTCGCATGGAGAGAGCTTTGGCAATATAAGCATTCACGGTTCCGTTCGCCAGCATGATGGCTTCACCATCGTTCACCAGGTGGAAGGCCGTATCCGCTATTTCTTGATACAACTGGACATTCTCCAAAGAATCGGACTCGTCCCAAATGGGTTCCTCCGTTGGGTCCAGCAGAACAGCCCCGCCATGTGTACGTTTCAGGAAGCCTTCTGCTTCCAGCTTCTCCAAATCCCGTCGGATTGTCACCTCCGTAACATTAAGCAGTTCACTTAATTTGGTTACAGATACTTTATGGTCTTTTAACAAGTAGTTTTTAATAATTCGTATTCGTTCGATTGCAAACATATCGTTATCCTATCTTTTCGTAGTAGTAAAGGGCATAGTACTAGCTAAAAAAGCGATTTACTTGATTAATCATACACGATTTTGGTGAAAAAAACAATATGAAACATAAAAAACAAAAAACAATACAAAACGAAAATTCGTAAAGAAAAAATTAGCATAATCATAGGTGGTTTCCGTTGCGTTTGAATAAAATCTGCCTATGAAACAGAGCGGAAGCTAAGATTTCTTGTGAAAGTTAACCTGTTAAAAAGTGCCATTCTTCAAGGGTTTCAGCTATATCTTAGGTGTTGTCTGTTAAAAGTGCATAATAAAAAAATAAAACCTATAAAATAATTGTTGACAATTATATAGCTGGGTGGTATGATTCAAACATACAAACAAAAACGAAATAAAAAACGAACACAAACGAAGAATCACGAAGAAAAAATGAGGAAGTGATGTTTCGAATGATTTTGGTGTTAACTATAGCAAAACTGTAGTTTGGCATAAATAAACAAAAACATATTAATATCAAGGAGGATTTTATGAAAAGAAACAAATGGGGTGTTCGAAAAGTATTATCATTACTTGTAGTACTGGCATTGTCTGTGTCCATGTTCACAGCTTGCGGTAAAAAAACAGATACAACAGAGACAACCAAGCCGGATCCAACAAAAGCACCGGCAGCAACGGAAGCTACCGCAACCGAGGCACCGGCAGCAACAGAACAGACTGGTTCAGGTCAATACATAGGTATTGCAATGCCGACTCAATCCAGTGAACGTTGGATTAAAGACGGTGCAGCAATGAAAGAATTATTAGAAGGAAAAGGCTATACCGTAGATTTACAATATGCAGAAGATGATATACCAACTCAGAAATCTCAGATCGAGAATATGATTACCAAAGGCGCTAAGGTTTTAGTTATTGCAGCAATTGACGGCTCTACACTTTCCGATACATTGGATGCAGCAGCAGCTCAGGGTGTTAAGGTTATCTCTTATGACCGTCTTTTAGTAAATACCGATGCAGTTTCTTACTATGCAACCTTTGATAACAGACGTGTTGGTCAGCAGCAGGCACAGTCCTTAGTGGATGGTATGAAAGCACTGAAGGGCGAGGGACCTTATAATATCGAATTATTTGCAGGTTCTCCTGATGATACAAACTCCTTCTATTTCTTCCAGGGTGCTATGGATGTGCTTCAGCCACTGATTGATGATGGCACAATCGTTGTTCCGTCCGGTCAGGTAACACAGGATGAGGTTGGTACCTTAAGATGGGATGGAGCAGTAGCTCAGGCTCGTATGGATGCAATCCTTGCAGCAAATTACACCGATGGAAAAACACTTCATGGTGTATTATCCCCATATGATGGTTTATCCAGAGGTATTTTATCTGCTACAACAGCATTTGGTTTAACTGGCGCTGATACACCAGTTGTAACCGGCCAGGATGCAGAAGCTGCTTCCATTAAGTTAATTGTTTCTGGTGACCAGTATTCAACAATCCTGAAGGATACCCGTGAGCTTGCAAAGGTTGCCGCTAATATGGTGGATGCAGTTCTTTCCGGTAAAGAACCAGAGATCAATGATACGGAAACCTACAATAATAATGTGAAAATTGTTCCTTCCTATCTTCTTGAGCCATTCATTGTAACGAAGGACAATTATCAGAAATTAGTAATTGATTCCGGATATTTAAAAGAGTCAGATATCAAATAATTAAGCTAAGCTTAGCTACCAAAATGTCGGTTAGCAGAGAAATGTTAACCGGCATTTTGGTATCAATATATAAGCTGGCAGGGCAATCAGAATTTAAAGCGGATGCTAAAGGAGTGAAAGTATGGAACAATATGCATTGGAAATGAGAAATATATCAAAATCGTTTCCTGGCGTTAAGGCTCTCGATAACGTTAATCTGCAAGTAAAGCCCAGGCATATTCATGCACTGGTAGGAGAAAACGGAGCCGGAAAATCGACCTTAATGAATGTCTTAAGCGGTGTATATCCTTTTGGAACCTATGAAGGGGATATTGTGATCGATGGACAGGTTTGTGAGTTCAAAAATATTAAGGAAAGCGAAGGGAAGGGAGTAGCAATTATTCATCAGGAGCTCGCTCTGATTCCCCAGCTCTCAATCGCGGAGAATGTCTTTCTGGGTAACGAGCAAACGAGCGGAGGACCGTTTATTAGCTGGGATAAAACCCGCAGCAAGACCATGGAAATGATGAAAAAGGTTGGCTTAAAGGAAAATATTGAAACCAGAATCATGGACATCGGAATGGGTAAACAGCAATTGGTGGAGATCATAAAGGCACTTGCGAAGGATGTCAAGATACTGATTCTGGATGAGCCTACCGCGGCCTTAAATGATGATGATTCCAAGCATTTGCTGGATTTATTGTTAGATCTTAAGAGTCATGGAATTACAAGTATTATTATTTCACATAAGCTAAATGAAGTTACGAGAGTTGCAGATGAGATCACGGTGGTACGTGACGGTAAGACCATTGAAACCCTGGTGAAGGGAATTGATGAAATTACAGAGGCAAGAATTATTAAAGGGATGGTTGGGCGTGATCTGGTTGACCGTTTCCCAAAAAGAAATCATAAAATAGGTGAAGTTTGCTTTGAGGTTAAGGATTGGAATGCTTATGATCCGAAGGATGAATCAAAACATATCTTAAAAAATATCAGTATCAATACAAGAAGAGGCGAAGTAGTTGGAATTGCCGGCCTGATGGGGGCGGGACGAACTGAATTTGCGATGAGTGTATTTGGCAGATCATATGGTAAAAAGATTCAAGGTACAATTATTAAGGACGGAAAAGTAATCTCTGTAAAGAATGTTAAGGATGCTATCAAACATGGCATTGCCTATACGACGGAGGATAGAAAGAATGCAGGACTGGTTTTAATGGATAGCATTAAACACAATATCAGTTTAACTGCTTTTCATAAGATCAGTAAAGGTGTGGTTATTGATGAGAATAAAGAGGTTAAGGTTGCGGAAGAATACCGGAATAAGCTAAGAATCAAATCTTCCAGCATTCTTCAAAAGACTGGTAATTTATCTGGTGGAAATCAGCAAAAGGTAGTTTTCAGCAAATGGATATTCTCTGATCCGGATGTATTAATTCTTGATGAACCAACTCGTGGTATTGACGTCGGTGCTAAGTATGAAATATATTCTGTAATTAATGAATTAACGGAAAATGGTAAGGCTGTAATCATGATATCCTCAGAACTGCCGGAGATCTTAGGTATGTGTGACAGGGTATATGTTATGAATGAAGGAAGAATAGTAGGCGAATTAGGCGCCGAAGAAGCTTCGCAAGTGAGTATAATGAATTGTATAATGCAGAGTCATCAGGAGGGATACAATGGGTAAGATGGGCGATTTTCTAAAAGGTAATCTGCGCCAATATGTTATGGTTATTGCATTGGTGGTAGTAATTATTTTGTTTCAAATTTTAACGAACGGGGTGCTGTTAAAGCCCCTGAATATCTCTAACTTGATTTCTCAGAATGCATACATATTAATTCTCGCTATTGGTATGTTGTTATGTATTTTGACCGGCGGTAATGTTGACCTTTCCGTTGGTTCAGTGGCAGGCTTCGTAGGTGCCATTTCAGCAATTATGATGCTGAAGATGGATATACCGGTGCTTCCTACTATCATAGTTTCAATTTTACTGGGGCTGCTCATTGGATGCTGGCAAGGATTTTGGATTGCTTATGTGGGGGTTCCGGCCTTCATAGCTACTCTGGCGGGAATGTTGATTTTCCGTGGTCTGACTCTTGTTGTTTTGCAGGGAACCAGTCTTGCGCCATTGCCGGCAGGTTATACCTTCCTGGCTTCCGGCTTCATTCCGGATATCGCAAGTACCGGGGGCTTGAATCTCTTGGCTATTCTGATGGGAATTGTTGCATCTGTTTTGTATGTATTAAAAGAGTTAAATAATAGAAAGAATAAGAAAAAATATGGCTTTGAGGTGACTTCATATAAGATTTTCATTCCTCAGGTTGTATGTATTCTGGGTGTTTTAAATGCTTTCACATTCTCACTTGCATCCTATAAAGGTATTCCAATGGTACTTGTGATCGTAATTGCACTTGTATTAATTTATTCCTTTATTACATTAAAAACAATACCGGGAAGACATATTTACGCCTTTGGTGGTAATGCTAAGGCAGCACAGTTGTCCGGTGTAAATACGAAGAAGGTAATGTTCTGGGTATATGCAAATATGGGCGTACTGGCAGCACTCGCTGGTGTGGTATTTACCGGAAGACTTAATTCTGCAACACCAAAAGCAGGTGTTAACTTTGAGTTGGATGCGATTGCAGCCTGCTTCATCGGCGGAGCTTCTACCTCTGGCGGTATCGGTACCGTAGTTGGAGCTATGGTCGGTGGTTTACTCATGGGTGTATTGAACAATGGTATGTCCATAATGGGTATTAGTATTGACTGGCAGCAAGCAATTAAAGGTTTTGTACTTTTAGGTGCGGTAGCCTTTGATGTGTATTCTAAATCAAAATC
>JAEWMZ010000342.1 GCA_023392995.1 Bacillota bacterium | reverse complement strand
GAAGCAACCGGTAAAATATCCAGATAAATCTTTGCTCCAAGGATCTGCGAGCCCACAATAAGAGCAAGCTCTAAAACGATTGCAAGTATCATGCAGGCAACTAAGCCTTTATCAACACCAAGGTTCCTGAAGTAGGCTGTCTTGCAATTAATCAGATAAAAAGCTACGCCTGCAACAGCTAATATCACTGTGAGAACAGTTATATAAAAACCAGCAGACTGTTTTTTAATAAAATCCATAATATTCCTCCCTTAGCCGTTCTTACGTTTCATTAGGCTCTTGATATACATTAAGAGTGCACCAAGAGTAAGAAGTGCAAATGCAATCTGAGCAGCGGTTAATGCATTATCATACCAGGTTCTTACAGTGACAATACGGGAGGATACGGAGATTCCATCCATCGCATTGGAGTTTGCAAGTGCATAGTTCTGCCACAGCATAACATTCTTAAGATCCTGCAGCATCGAAGCATCCTTACTTACGCTATCGACTGTCCAATATGTCCATTTCGCACTCACTGCTTGTATATTATTATCACCGGTATTACAGGTCATCGTTACACCGCAATGTACCGCTTCTTTGAGTACGCTATAATTTGCATCCATAATGAAGTCCTGAGACATAAGTCCTTTGAAGCCCCATTCGCCGCGAAGAATGTTCATCAGCAGGCCATAGTGTGCATTACCAGCTGTAACACCAATTCGATTGAAGGTCGTCATCACACCAAGTGCTCCTGCATCCTCAATACTTGCCTGCGTTCCTCTAAGTTCATTCTCACGCGCCTTTTGCTCTGTCATAAATGTACTCATACCAGATCGATTAATCTCGGTATCATTGAAGGCAAAATGCTTTGGAGCTATAATAACGCCGTATTTCTTTCCTGCTGCAATATATTCTGAGGCCTGATATGCTGTCAGAATCGCATCTTCGGAATAGTATTCATGATTTCTTGCATTGTAAGGTACTCTATGCAGATTGGTTCCCGCTCCCCAGATAATCGCCAGATTAGACCAGAGTGAGTAGTTACCCATCATAGCACCATACTCTGCTGCCATTTCCTTGCTAAAGGTCTGTGCGATTACTGTTTCATTACTCATAACACCAAATTTGTAGTTAAAGTTCTTATCGTTTTTATCAATGACACAAGGATCTTTTGAAGTTGCATCCGTGTTGGCATACTGACCAAGAGGATAGGAATTGAAACCATTTGGTCCGTCATTTTGAATTGCTTCAGGTGATTGAATGGATTCAATCGGTTTTGTACTGGTACCGCCAAAGCCAGTTCGAATCATCGCCTCTTCCAGTGTAATCTGATCGATTAGGCTTGACCAGTACGGGCTAGTGATATCGGTCACACCCTTTAGGTGCGCAAGGGTAAGATCATTTTTTGCTCCAAAGGTTACAGAAGCCGGATCTCCCTGTGGTTTAATCTCTACCAAATCATTTTTAAGCACTGCCAGCATTTCATCATTTGCAGTAAGATCTTTGTAGGTTTTTGGCCAGGTTGCCTTCCAGTCATTTCTGGAAAGGTAGGTCACGGTTCCTGGCATATAATTATTTAAGTCCATATCAGCTAATTGATTTTCAACAGCAGTACCATTTTTTGCAAAAGCAAAGGTTGTGGAATCAAACTTAGCAAGCTCCCAGGTCTTAACATTAGCAGCATCACCGTCTTCCGTCATGCCATCTGCTGCTGTTTTCCCCTGTGCAGCAAGGATATTGTTGGTTGCTTGATGGGAACCATTCCCAACGGTAAAGTAATAATTTCCGTCATCTAGGATGAAGGTTCCTTTTGTACCGACTGCATTGTCGCAGGTACTATCCCAGCTTGCCATATCCTGTGCATCCGCTGTAATTGTAACTGTTTCAGAAGCACCTGGCTCCAGAAGACCCGTCTTGCCATAATCTAAGAGCTGAATTGCAGATTTCTCAACCAGATTCTTCTTATCATACTCTGTATAAGGAACCGATACATAAAGCTGAACCACGTCCTTACCTGCAACATTACCGGTGTTTGTTACTGTAACATCTGCAGTAACCGTTTTTGCCTCTAAATCGACGGTTAAATTATCTATTTTCTGGGTAAAGGTGGTATAGGATAAACCATAACCAAAGGGATAGGATACCTCTTTATTATAAGTCCATTCTCCTGAGATGCTTCCTGCCGCATCGGCAGCATTACCCTGTCCAAGAACCACATCTGCATATCTGGTCTCATAATATTTATAGCCGGTATAGATTCCTTCAGCTTCCACTAAAGCGGAATTGATGGAAAATTCAGGATTCGCATTGGTATATTCAAAATTGCCATAATTTTGTGCTGCGGGAGAATTCGCATTTACAACTGCATAGGTATCAGCCAGGTGGCCGGACGGGTTAACCTCGCCGCTTAATACATCTGCCACACCATAGAAGCCATAACCGCCAGGTAAGCCAATCTCTACAATTGCGTCAACGCCATCATTGTTTTTGATTTCGTCAATTTCCATAGGATTCGAATTGTTAAGAAGTACGATTACCTTACCGTTATTTGCGGATTTTGCTGCAACGGCAGCGTCAATGATTGCTCTTTCTGTATCGGAAAGCCCCAGCGGATCTGTCTGATTCAGCTTTTGCTCTGGATCCACACCGTTTGTACCTGGCATATAATTTCTATTTTCACCCGCAGAACGGGCAATCGTAACAACCATAACGTTATAGTCATTTAAGCTGGATTTCCAGTTAGGTTCAGCACTGTTTAAAACCTCCTGTGAAGCTTCCATGCTTGTAAAAAATCCAGTTGTTGACGGTGCTACAGCGCGGTAAAACTCCATTACGCCACCCCAGGATTCCACCTCAGATTTAAAGGATTCCTTCAGGTTCTCATACATGGTCTTTATCGTAGGATTCAGCTCATAGCCCTTTGCTGTAAAGGCCTCAACCATATTCACCGTATCCGCATCTGTTCCTTTGTTCTCTGTAAGTGAGCTTCCCATGTCACCACCCTGCACCGGGTAGTAGCTGCTAAAGCCAAGAAGGGATACCTTCTTTGTCTCGTCCGCAGAAAGAGGAAGTGCTCCATTGTTCTTTAACAGCACCGAGCCCTCTTCGTTCATTCTCTCACCAAGATCTTCAATGGCATCTAAAAGCTCCGTCGTGCTCTTATAATCAGAGGTGAAATGATATAAATCCTCATCCTCTGTTGCAGTATCTGTTACAAGTACCGTACTTTTCGTACCGAGGAATTTATCAATATCGGTTCGAAACCCCTCAATGACCATGGAAGCGGTCAGTGTTAGTGTGAGCAAGGATGCTGTGACCGTTGTTAAACCACGCCACAGACCACGTCTGCTTGTGTCCTTATTTCCTTTCATAGTTACCTCCTAATCCTATTTTTAAAAATATTGCTGTAACGATTCTATCCCTTTCGCATACTCTCTTCGAAGCTGCAAAACAGCAGTGCTCTATTATGTAAATATCAACCCATTAGATGTGTATCTATTCCTGAGACTACCTTGAAGGAATCGTCACAATTCATCTATAACATACGCCTTTTACAGAAAGCCGCTCTCCCTTTCGGCTTCTTTGTATGCGTAACGTTATCACTATTAAATGAATTTCTTATCAAACCTATTTCGCAGCCGCCCTTGCTTCTGCTTTGGCTTTCTTATCCGCCAGCTTCTTCTGGTACTTTGCTTCCTCTGCTTCAAAGCTTAAGTTCTTTTTCTTACAATATGCTTTCAGTTCTTCCCTGCGAGCTTCCTCTGCAAGGCG
>JAEWMZ010000302.1 GCA_023392995.1 Bacillota bacterium | reverse complement strand
ATGGCTTACCCGAATTACCAGGAGCTAAACCCGGATACGGCATTTTTGGATATCGTAAACTTTGTCGGAGGCACCTGGCTTACCGTGTTAACTACGATCACATTAGTTTTATCCTTCGGTATTGCTACAACACAGGCTTCCCAGACCGCAGTAGCCAGAGTGCTGTTTGCAATGGGACGGGATGGGGTGCTTCCAAGGCAGCTGTCCTATGTCAGTAAAAAATATCAGACGCCCTATGTATCTGTTATCCTGGTAGGTGTTTTAATTGTACCGATATCCTTATTCTTCTCTCTTGAGGTAATCTCAACACTGGTTAGCTTTGGTGCATTGTTTGGATTTATCCTGCTGAATATGACGGTGATCATAAGATACTACTTTAAGAATCCAAAGAGAGCTGAGATATCAAAATTAAAGGCGATAGTGAATTATCTGATATGTCCTTTTATCGGTTTGATCGTAACCCTCTGGATCTTTATCAATCTGGGTGTGAATGCACATACCGTAGGCTTTCTGTGGCTTGGAGCGGGTTTCCTATATCTCATGTTTGTAACGAAATTCTTCCGGAATCCGGTTCCTCAATTAGAACTAAACTAATTCATAGTTCATATTACAATTAGAATAACACTAATTATAGTTCGTACTACAGTAAGAATAACACCTAATTATAGTTCGTACTACAGTTAGAATTAAACTAATTTATAGTTCATATTACAGCTAGAATTACTCTAATTTATAGTTCGTATTACAGCTAGAAATAAATTGATTTATAATCATATTACAGTCAGAACTAAATTTTAGTCATAATAATAAGAAAGAGGCGTATCGTCCATAAGGACTTTACGCCTCAATTGCTATGAGGAAAACTGCGTTCCCAAAGAAAAGCGCTTTGGTACCACAAAGTGGAGTCTTCAGCCCGGTACAAGCAGTTTTCAGACACACCCTAGTAATTCCTTAAGCCACTGTGTCATCTGTGCTTTGCAGTCTGACATGTGCCTTGATCTCTTCTTGTTTAAAATGAACAACGGTAGGTTTGGCTTCTGATTTTGACAAAATGGTATGGTTTAACTTATCCTTCAAGGAATCTGAAATTTCTGTTAAAGGAAGTCTTACTTCATCAGAGTCAATCAGATCCAGCTCCTTTAAGCAATATTTCACCGGAGAAGGATTTGGCTCTTTAAATAAGAGGGGAATCATATCATATAATTTTTTCCAGGACTGGAATGCACCCTCAGCATTATTATCCTTTACTTTTCTGTATACATCAATAAATAAATCTGTTTTTAAATGAGCAGAGGCAAGAATTCCACCCTGCCCGCCCATAAGCAGGGTATTATAGAACAGGGCGTCTTCTCCGGTCATAATAGAGAAATCCTTCGGCGGATTCATTAATAAGGCCATGGTTTGCTTGAAATCTCCGCTGGCATCTTTAATTCCTACAATATTGGGTATGGCAGCAAGCCGGTGGACAGTATCATTTTCCATATTTACACCGGTGCGGTAGGGAATGTTATAGAGTACAATATTCAGATCCGTTTCCTCAGCAATGCTCTTAAAATGTTCGTAAATTCCTTCCTGACCGGGCTTGTTGTAATAAGGACATACGGATAGAATGCCTTGAATATCATAGTATTCTGCTATTTTTACCCGTTTGACTACCTTAGCGGTATAGTTGCCGCCTACGCCAACATAGACAGGAACACGTCCTGCTACATAGGTCATCGTCTGTTCAATCATTTCTTCAAATTCTCGTTCATTCAGCACCGGACATTCGCCGGTGGTACCAAGAGGGATAATACCATGGATGCCTTTCCCGATGTAATAGTCGATTAGTTTCCTATAAGATGCAAAATCTATTTTATCATCCTTAAATGGAGTAATTATTGGTAACCAAACGCCGTTCATTTTCATATAAATCCTCCCTTATTATTTCCTTCAGTCTTGGTTTTCTGTGAATATTTTATCTCTATACAAAATAATATACAGCATTTTCTATTTTTGGTTCTACTATTATTCTACATAACATTATTTTGAAAAAATAGCATTATAATGCTTCAAATGTTGCAAATAATGCTTTATAATAAAAAAGAAAAATGAGATTCGAAGCAGACCTATGGACTTTTGACAAAGAGTTGGCTGGGCAGATCATCAAAAATAGAAAGGTACGGGTATTATTATGAAGGATTTTGAAAAATTAGGTTACCTGGAGGATGATTTTAAGATATTTCACATTAAGGATAAGCAGAGGAAGGATTTTGCCTTTCATTATCATGATTTTAATAAGATTCTGATTCTGATTCGGGGAAATGTGAGCTACTGTATTGAAGGTAAGAATTACGAGCTGAAGCCCTATGATATTGTTCTTGTGAACGCTGGAGAGATTCACCGTCCGTCGGTCTTAGACAATTTGGGCTACGAAAGAATTATTATTTATGTATCCACCCAATTCCTAAGTCATTACCGGGGGGAGGATTATGATTTAAGCTATTGCTTTGAACGGGCAAAAAAGGAGCATTCCAATGTACTGCGGATTCCTTCCATAGATAAAAGCAAGCTGTATCAGGTATGTCTGGAGCTGGAGCATTCCTTTGTTGATCAATCCTATGCCCAGGAGCTGTACCAAAAAATCCTTTTTCTTGAATTTATGATACAGCTGAATCGTACCGCGATCTCAAATCATATTAATTATCTGGATTCCGTAGGGGATAATGGAAAGCTGGTTCAAATTCTGGATTTTATTAACGAGCATTTAGCAGAGGATATCTCCATTGATATTTTGGCAGAGCATTTTTATTTGAATCGATATTATTTGATGCATTATTTTAAAGATGAAACCGGTTACACCATAGGAAATTATATTACGGAAAAACGCTTGCTATTAGCAAAAAGGCTGGTTCAAAATGGCTGCTCCACGACGGAGGCCTGCTTTCAGAGTGGCTTTAAGAATTATTCTACCTTTTCCAGAGCGTTTAAGAAGGCTTTTAATACCATTCCCAAAAATGCGGGTATTCTGGATTAGAGAGAGAAAGCTACAATAAGCTTTCATACACTACTGAAACAAGAATTCAAAGTAGCGACATAACTCCATCATATAAGTATCACATTCCTGTCTTATGATTGAAACAGTACGATATGTTGTGTGAGAGACCTAGGATGTGTTGAAAACACAGTGTACCGTTTTGAACGCCTCGCCCTGCGGCATCCTGCGTTGCAATTGTGGGAACCGTAGAACCCAAGAAATACCCAAGTTTGCTCCTTGTCTACCAATGGAGCATTCGGCGGGCACAAGCAGTTTTCAGGCGCACCCTAGAAGAAAGTGAGGAGTTATTGTACATGATAAATTTTTTTAAGAAGCCCTATCGATGGGCGATTGTCTTTACCGTGTTGATGGTAGGTGCTTTTACTTTTGTTATGCTTGATACCTTTGTTATCCCAAAATCTTATCAGAGTATAGTGGAACAAGGAGAGAAACAGGAGGAAGCGGTAACTGGCTCAGGAGAGGAACAAACCCAGGAGGAGCAGTCGGCAAATGAAATACAACCTACAAATGAAGGGAAGGAAAGCACGGCTAAAGCCGAGGGTACTTCTGACCTGGAAGCAGATACTTCTCCTGTGCTTACAGATACCTCCTATGAAGACGCTAATATAAAGATATCAATTGATACAATCCGTGAATATGATTCCAATATATATGTAGCGGATATTCAGGTTTCTGACATTTCTTATCTTAAAACTGCCTTTGCAAATGATACCTATGGACGAAACATTAAGGCCACTACGTCAGATACAGCGACACGTAACGATGCGATTTTTGCGATTAACGGTGATTACTATGGCTTTCGTGATTACGGTTATGTCCTACGTAATGGCACCTTATACCGGGATACGGCAGGGGATGCCCAGGATCTCGTCATTGATAACAGCGGGAACTTCTCTATTATGAATGAGGATGAGGTTCGTGCCCAGGAATTGGATTTGGATTCCATCTGGCAGATTTTTTCATTCGGACCTGCTTTAATAAAGGATAATGAAATTGCAGTCGACAGCACCAGTGAAGTATCCAGAGCAAGAACCAGCAATCCTCGTACTGCCATTGGGCAGATATCACCATTGCATTATGTCATCGTTGTATCAGATGGTAGAACAAAAGAAAGTGAGGGCTTATCCCTGCTGCAGCTGGCGGAAGTCTTTGCAGATTTAGGCTGTACTACGGCATATAATCTGGACGGAGGAGGCTCATCAACGATGTATTTTAACGGATCGATAGTAAATGTGCCAACGGATGGCAGAAAAGATGGAGAAAGGGAGGTGAGTGATATTGTATACGTTGGATATTAAAAATAAAACAGCAGCAGTTTATTTGGCTGCTACTGTTTTTACCATTATAATAGATAGAATTTATGCTGTTTTTGGGCATGGAGTCAGCTCCAGAAATATGAGCTGGATGTTTTTATATCCTCTGGTGGGGGGCTTTGCCTTTTATCTGATCCTGGGAATGGTGTTTCCCTGGATAACAAAATTGGCTGGCTTTCGCTTGTTCTGCAACTTATATAATTCCAGCATTGCAATATTTACGGTAACAAGCTTTATGAAGGGGATCTTTGAGATAGCCGGTACGAATTCTCCGTACATCCTCTGGTATCAGATTGCGGGAGGCATTTTTCTGGGCTTAGGTATCCTGCAATTCATTCATATTATTTTAAGCAGTTCTCACTTGAAATAGCGTAAAAACTCAGTGCATTCCTATAGGCCCTTAGTACCAAATTGTGGATTTAACATAAAAAAGCCACAACTTCGCCATAAAAGGGACATATAATCAAAGTACCATAACCTAGGAAAAGGGAAATAGTTGAAAGAAAAGAACTTTCAACCAGTTTAAGTAAATAACGGGTTGACAAATCCTGCCTGTCGGGCTACGATAGCGTAGATGAGATTTGGACGCAACCTGTTTATTATTGTAACAACAAATGAATGCACATGGAGTTGAAGCAGAATGAAAAAAAAAGTATTGATGTTAGTTTTTGCAACCCTATTAATTTCTGGCTTTTCTAATTTGTCAATAAGATCGGATGAAGTGGCTGCAATGTCTGAACAGGGCACCACGCAAGATTCGCCAGTTGCAACCCCGTCAGTGACACCTGCGCCGGGTGTAACCCCATCAGTGACACCAATGCCGGATACAAACCCATCGGTGACACCAACACCTGCAGTAACAGTGACACCTACCCCGGTACCAACGCCTCAGGCGATTGCCATTAGTATAAAACAAAGTCCTGCAAAGATAATCTATGAAGCGGGTGAGACACTGGATTTAACTGGTATGTTAGTAGAAGCTGCTTACATAGATGGTACAAGTGCTTACATAACCGATTATCAGATTACGGGTTATAATACAAATGCAATTGGTATCCAGACCATTTATATCAACTATCAGAATCAGACGGCAGCGCTGAACATTACGGTACTGCCAAAGAAAGTTACCAATATTAAGGCCTCATATCATGATACATCTACGATTACGCTTACCTGGGACGCGAATCCAAACGCTTCCAAATATGAGGTGTACATATTAGATGAGCTTACGAATACTTATAATCTTTATTCCTCAGAAACCACCAACAGTATAACACTGAATTATCCGGCAGCAACGATCAAAAGTTTTCAAATCTGTGCCGTTGGCTCGTCCCTCGGAGTAGAGTATAAGAGTATTATGTCCGATACCTATTCTGCGGCGACGAATCCGGAATTAGTAGCGAATCTGGCTGTAAGTGACAGCTCGGATAAATACATATCTTTGCAATGGGACGAAGTAACGGGAGCAACGGGATATTTGGTTTATCGTTCTCCGGCAGCAAAGAATAGTTATGAACTGATCGGTACCGTGAATACTACGATTTATTCGGATACAAAAGTATCCTCCGGAACCAGCTATAAATATAAGGTTTGTGCCTTTGTATTAGATCAAAATTACCAGGGTGAATTTTCACCCCTGGTTGATATTAGCACCAATCCGGCAATGATGGTCTTAAAATTTAAAGCCGGTGAGGAAAAGGTGCGTTTAAAATGGGCTAAAGTAACAGGAGCCACCGCTTATGATATCTATATGCTGGATGAGGAAGGCAGTGCTACTCTTCTCGAGACAGTGAAGGGAAATGGCTCAGTAAGCCTTATTGTTGAGGATCTGGAGGCAGACGGCTATTATGAATTTTACGCAGTATCCAGGCGTTATTATAATGGTAAAACCTATTTTGGTCAGGAGTCAGATTATGCTAGTGTTTGGCTGGAGCCCCTTCAAAGCACCAGCACCGTCGGAAAATTATATTTGACCGATGAAGCAGTGAAAAAGTCCTGGACCTATCAGAAACTGCCCTTTTTCAGCACCTATGTTAATCTGGATAAGAGCTTTGTAATTCCGGGACTGACCACGACCAATGTAGGAGGCTTCTCCAGTACGATGATGTGTCCCCAGGCGGTAACATTTGCAGGCAATTATTTGCTTACTACTGCTTATGACAGAGCAGGGGAAGAGAATTCTGTAATCTATGTAATGAATAAAGGCACAAGGGAACTGATAACTACATTAGTATTGCCGGGCAAACCACATTTGGGCGGTATTACCTTTGATGGCACTTATGTATGGGCTACCAGTGGTACTGTAGTATACTCCATCGCTTTTTCAGATGTTGAAGCAGCAGTGGCAGCCGGCGGAGCATACAGCTTTATTCAATATGCCTCCAGTTGTAAACTTGATATCGCAACCTCCTATTTAACTTATTATGATGGTAAGCTTTGGGTAGGCTCCTATAATGAGTTAAAGAATACTACGATGAACAGCTATATCATTGATGATTTTGATAATAAGCCTACCTTAACTAAGGTCGATACCGTTGCTATGCCGACCAGAGTTCAAGGAGTTGCCTTTACCAAGCAGGGAACCTTGATATTATCACGTTCCTGCCAGTTATACAAAGGACTGCGCGGATATATGCGTCAGATGGACGTATACAAACCTGACTTTACAAAAAAAGTAAATGGTGTAGTTCAATTGGGATATTTAGTGAACTCCGTTAGCATGCCTTCTATGAATGAAGGAATTGCAATTGACGGTGATTATCTGTATGTTACCTTTGAGTCAGGTGCATTTGATAAATCTACCTATAAGATGGATCGTATCTGTGCCTTCAAGCTATCCGATATCGTAAAAAATAAGACTTCAAAATAAAAGAATAAGCCGGATTAAGGAAGCATAAACCAAACATCGGTATTTGCCAAAGCATGAAACGGTGAAATAAGAATAAGGCTATAAATAATACATGGTGTATGCCATATTATTTATAGCCTTATTTGCTATAAATTTCAAATAAGTATAGGATTAAATTTATAATTCGTTTATAATTAGAAGGGAAGATTTTATTATATTTTAAGTCATTCTTCACACAAGAAAGATTGGAATGCTATATAATTAGCTTATTTACTATTTATGCAGTGTCAAAATAAAAGAAAGAGGTAATTGCTATGAGAGAGAAATTTTACCGTTTTATGCAGGGCAGGTATGGCAATGATGCGTTTAATCAGTTTTTGGTGGTCGTAATCCTAGCTTGTCTTGCTTTATCCTTCCTGTTTGGAAATGTATTTTATGTCCTGGGTCTGATTGGTTTGTTTTATATGTATTTTCGTATGTTTTCAAAAAATATATATAAGCGTTCCGCGGAAAATCAGGCGTATCTGGGTATTTATAACAAGATAAAATATGGTTTTCAGAAAAGATTTCAATTTTTAAAGCAAAGCAAGACACATCATATTTACAAATGTCCCAGCTGTAGCCAAAAAATAAGAGTACCCAAAGGCAAGGGTAAAATTTCAATTCGTTGTCCAAAATGCGGAAATGAATTTGTTAAAAAGAGTTGATTGCCGTTCCTGCTAAAATATAATTCATGGGGCATTCATATACATTGTGGTGCCGAAGTATTGGAATGGGATCGGATGCTGGAATCTTAGATATAGAGAAAGCATCAGGGGAATATACATGAAATAAATAGTAGCTTATCTTCTAACATGGGAAGAATATAGTTGGGTAACGGAGGAGGACGTTATGGCGGGGATAAAAATAGTTGCAGACAGCACCTGTGATTTATCGGTGGAGCTTATTGAAAAATATGATATTACAATTATTCCATTAAACATAGTTCTGGATATGAGAAGTTACCTGGATGGTGTTCAGATAACAGCTGATGAAATCTATACCTGGGCTGACCGGATGAATACCACGCCGAAAACAGCTGCACCGGAGCTGGGGGATATTATTAACACCCTTCAGCCCTTTGTGGATGCGGGAGAGGATATCATATTCTTTGGTATCTCAGAGGATATGTCGGTAACCTGCAATAGCGTCAGATTAGCAGCACAGGAGATGTCCTATGAAAAGCTGTGGATAGTCAATTCTCAAAACCTGTCCACCGGAATTGGGTTGCAGGTTTTAAAAGCAGCGGAGCTGGCTCAAAGTGGCCTTGGGGCTGAGGAGATTGTAATGAGAATGGAGGACGCCAGAGGCAAAGTCCGAGCCTCCTTTGTAATTGATACCCTGACCTATCTGCACCGCGGTGGAAGGTGCAATTCTGTCACTGCCTTATTAGGCAATGCGTTGAAATTAAAACCGATGATATGTGTTAAACAAGGAAAAATGGGTGTGGATAAAAAATACCGGGGAAAGCAAAGAGCTGTTGTCCGCAATTATGCAAAGGATTTGGAGCCTCAGCTTTTACAGGCAGATACCAGACGCGTATTTATCACTCATTCAGGAATTGATCAGGGAATCATAGATGAAATGTATGATTATTTGAAAAGTTTGAAGCATTTTGAGGAAATATTAATTACCCGGGCAGGTGGGGTCATCTCCAGTCATTGCGGACCAAATACCTTGGGAATCCTTTTTATTGATAAGTAGCCCGGGTCAATGACAGTAGTAAGGAAAAGGAACAGCAATGGTGGAACTGCTGTATATAAAATATCTTCAACGAAGGAGTTTCACAATTAACTAATGTGGAGTAGGATAGGGAGAAAGAATATTTGATAGACAGGCATTTCTTGCTTCTATAGTAATAACATAATAATAAAAGAACAAAGGGATTGCCTATGCTCTATTATAAGTTCGAGCAGGAAAGGGAATTGTCATCCTATCCGAAGGAATATACGTTTTGGGAGGCAATTCTGAGAAGTAATGTAGTTACTTACGGAGCGGTGGTTTATCATATGCCTCGATTAGAAAGCTTTATGTATAATTATGTACATAAAACACCGGATAAAATAGTAATCGTCCATTACGCAGCGGAGAAATTTCCTTCCATTGCTATTCTGGAATATACGGGTGAGTTATTTGTTTATACTCTGCGGTGCTATAAGCAAGAAAAGGAAGCTTATTATACAACGGAATATGGTGGGATTGTATATCAACGCCAATTAAAGGTGGGGAATATGGTTCAGTGTGTATACAACTTAAGGACATTGGAAAATCGGGATATTACGGTGTTTCGGGTTCAGCTTGGTAAAGAAGAATGAGGCTGCATATTAGTATAAGTTGATGGGTACAGTTAAGGGGGCTATTTTTTAATAGTCCTTTTTTTATAAATAAGAACATTATAAATAAGTTTTGGTTGACATTATTCTATTACAGAGGTATCTTTATATAAAGATAATGAATAAATATACAAAACGAGGTAAATGATATGAAGAAAAAAATATTCGTTGATGGATTGTCCGGCACCACCGGATTAAAGATACATGAAAGGTTAGAGCTATATAGTGAGCTCGAGATGATAACCATTGATTATGAAAAAAGACGAGAGCCGGCGGAGAGAGCCAAATGCTTGAATGAGGCAGATGTTGTTTTTCTATGCTTGCCGGATGATGCTGCGAAGGAGGCTGTGAGTCTGGTCACGAATCCGAATACCTGCATTATAGATGCCAGTACGGCACATCGTACGGCAGAAGGTTGGAGTTACGGGCTTCCGGAGTTATCTGCCGCCCATCGGGAAGAAATCCGAACTAGCAAGAGAATCAGTAATCCGGGATGTCATGCAACCGCATTCATTCTTGGAGCACATCCGTTGGTTGCAAAGCAGGTAATTGCTCCGGATTATCCGATTACCTGTCAAAGCTTAACTGGTTACAGCGGCGGGGGAAAAGCTTTAATTGAAAAGTATGAGGACAAGGAAGGAAAGAATGCTTATACGAAAGCTCCAAGACCTTATGCTCTCAATTTAAACCATAAGCATCTGCCGGAAATGACCAAGCATAGCGGTCTGACAGAAGCTCCGGTTTTTATCCCTATCCTGGGAAATAACTATAAAGGCATGGCAGTAATGATGCCTCTTCATACTCGTCTTTTAGCAAATAAAATGACAGGAAAGAATATTCATGAACTATTAAGTGAGTATTATCAGGGACAGAAATTTGTCAAGGTTATGCCCTATGCGGATGATTCGCTTCTGTTTGATGGAGCGATTGATATCACCGCCTGCAATGATACAAATCAAGCAGAGATCTTTGTGTTTGGAAACGATAGCAAAGGTAGTGCGGTTATTATGACACGCATTGATAATTTGGGAAAAGGTGCTTCCGGAGCAGCGATTCAGAATATGAATATTGTATTAGGCTTTGAGGAAGATCTGCATCTATAAGAAGGGTATTGAGATAAATTGAACTATGGGGATATGACTTATTTATTCACAGGTTAACTGACAACCCGATGATTTGTGTCTTTTACGAACCTACCTGGTACGTTCTAACAGAACACAAAGCATATTGGGGTCGGTCATTGATGTGAGGTAAGTAATATCCCCATAGCAATAGGATGGAAACAATTATTATACGGTCTCAAATAACAGCTTGTGCAACCGGTCATATTCTGAGGAGACCACCGATATATGCAAGGTTTCCGCCAGGGAAACATACTTATCAACCGCACAGACCAGGATAGCTTCTTTGGAAAATGGCAGCTTTGATATATTTAACGGCCACATGTGCTTTTCAATAATTTCTTCTTCAATTCTGTTTAACTTAAAATGCTTTCTGGCATTTTTGAGAGCAAAGCCGGCATGATAATAGCCGTGAAGCCGATGGCTCTTATCCGGTATGTGCCAGTCATAGAGATAAAAATCATGGAGCATAGCTCCTCTTATCAGACTTTTTGTATCATAATGAAAGGGTGTCCGCAAGGAGCATTGGTAGCAAAGATAGGCTACAATGAGGCAGTGAGTGAAGGTGGAGGTCTTTCCATGCTGAATATAGTTCATCATCTCCTGAACCTGATCTACTACCAACAATTCTTTTATAATCTTAATAAATTCCGCATCTTGCGCATATGATAATGACATGAGTCTCCTTTCCCAGCTTCTTAATGATTTGAACTTGCGTGAAAAAATAAACGGGGAAAGAAGAAGCTAATCCGCTGGGGTATTCTCTGAATCGAGGATTTTCATCATTTGGTGCAGACCCTGTAATAAGCAGCCGGCGTATTGAGCTTCAATATCCAGTGTGCAGATAAGACTTTCAGGAATATGAATCGCTTCCTTCTTCAGCTCTCTGCCCTTTTCTGTTAATTCAATGTATACGTTACGTTCGTCATTTAAGCTGCGGGTTCTCTTAATATACTCCTGAGATTCCAGCTTCTTCAGCATGGGAGTAAGAGTCCCTGAGTCCAGATAAAGGCGTTTGCCC
Organism: Bacillota bacterium; assembly: GCA_023392995.1. Classification (GTDB taxonomy): domain Bacteria; phylum Bacillota; class Clostridia; order Lachnospirales; family Lachnospiraceae; genus Mobilitalea. Next base: position 1,792 of record JAEWMZ010000302.1, on the reverse strand, counting down.
AGTTCCTTTACATTTACGTTATCCTCCTCCCAAAGAGCCAGAAGAATAATATAACCGGTATAAGTCAGACCATGGGGATCTAAGAGTGGTTTGTATTTTTTTATAATTTCCTTGGAACAGACATACAGGGAGAAGCATAGCTGATTATCTAATTTTAGCAAATCATAGCCGGGAGCAGCTGTGTCACTGCTTTTTTTGTTAGCGGCAGTATCAGCTGGTTTATCGCTCTTTGCCATTTGACCGGTGGTGGATCTTTCTATTTTATTCATAGCATTACCTCACTTTGTTTTAAGCAACAGATAATTGTAAAACAATATGCATCCAATGAAGGAGAACTGTAATTTAGCGTTTCCCAATCATCTGTTTTTTAATAGTTCAATGTTACAAAAAATCGTCTTGTTTGATTACAATTAGATTTTATACAATTATTTTGAAAAAGTCAATGAAACATATTGACAAATAAAAAGAATAGTGCTAAATTTAATTGCAAGCAATACAAATGAATGGAAACTTAGTACATAAGAAACCATTTAAGAATAGATAATAAGTCTAGCTATTAATAACATTATATTAGCATAAGGTGATTTCGAAACGAAGGAGCTGTTACATTTTTTATATATTGCTGCAAACCCTGAATATTATCCAGCTCGATTGGATTGAGCAGAGGAGTTTGTACCAAAATATAGCATCAAATAATATACAGCATCAAACAATTATTTGAAAGGTTTCGTAATTATCTGCATCGTTGAAAGGATGGTATCATTATGAGTAGTAATTTTAATCAAGCAGTTGAAAACAGAAGATCAATTTATGCAATCGGAAAAGAGTCACCAATTAGTGATCAGGAAATTCAAGCTATCGTAGAACATGCCGTTAAGTATGTTCCGGCTTCGTTTAATTCACAGAGTGCAAGAGTAGTAATTCTATTAAAGGAGCAGCACGATAAGCTATGGGAGCTTACAAAGGAAACACTGAGAAAGATAGTTCCGGCAGAGAGCTTTGCAGCTACGGAGGAAAAGATTAATTCCTTTAAAAATGGCTATGGTACCGTCTTATTCTTTGAGGATCAGGCAGTGGTAGAAGGCTTACAGAATAGTTTCGCTTTATATAAGGATAATTTCCCGATCTGGTCTCTTCAGTCCTCCGGTATGTTACAATTTACAATCTGGACTGCATTAGAAGAAGCTGGGTTAGGTGCTTCTTTACAGCATTACAATCCTTTGATTGACGACCAGGTGAAAGCTGAATGGGGTATCCCTGAGAGCTGGAAGCTTTGGGCACAGATGCCTTTTGGAAAGGTTTTAGCTCCGGCAGGAGAGAAGGAATTCTTACCTCTTGAGGCTAGAGTAAAAGTATTTGGATAAAAGTTGGTGGATGCCTGAAAACTACTTATGCCGGGCTAAATCTTAATTTTTTCTGATTTTATATTATAGAAGGTAAGAGCTGTAAAACATCACTCCGGTGCAAATTCCAGGATATCCTTTATCCTTGAATACGGTGGCGATTGGATTTACAGCTCTTCTTCCATAATAGTGCATTAGATACAAAACCTACTGTTAGAAAACTCTTTCTTTTGTTGGACATCCTTGCTATAATGTAAAAGTGTCCAATTTACAAAATAAGGGGGGACTATGGTGCCATTAGAGAATTCAAATAAATACTATATTTATGTAGCCTTTCTAGTTACAAATACGAACATGGGACGATTGATTCGTCTCTTTACCAGAAATCAGTATAGCCATGTATCAATCGCCTTTGAGCATGATTTGAATAAAATGTACTCTTTTGCACG
>JAEWMZ010000299.1 GCA_023392995.1 Bacillota bacterium | reverse complement strand
GTTGTCCAACGGAGGAGGGGTGGTATGGGAAGGAGAAAAGTAATTAATCTGGTTCTTGTTTTAGCCGTCTTGCTGATCGGGTTTTTAGTGCAGATATATTCGGATTATCTATGGGGGAATAGATCGGAAGCAGAAGAAAAGGAAGAGGTCGTACGCATTTGGACCATTCATGGTGATATAGAAAATGCACTGAACATAGCGTTAGATGAATATAAAGATAAACATCCCAATATTACTTTTGAAGTTACGGTATACAAGAATGAAGTATATCAGACAGCAATTAACAACGCATTGTTAACGGACAGCCTTCCTGATCTGTTTTTTATGTGGGGATACACGAAGCTCCAGCGTTTTGTCGATGCCGGGATCGCTCAGGAGATAACCGATCTGGTGAAGGAAGAAAACATTTCGGGCCAAGTGAAAAAGGGAGGTCTCGACGCATTCACCTATAATGATAAGATTTATGCATTACCCTTGTATGGATGGAAAGCGGTGTTGTTTTGTAACAGAGAGCTCTTTGATAAATATGGATTGAAATATCCGGAAAACTATAGTGAATTTATAAAGGTAATGAATCAGTTCAAGGAGCATGGAGTTGTACCCATGGTTTCCGGTGCAAAAGAGGGCTGGCTTTCTTCCCTCTATTATATGAGTCTGGTTCAGGGAGAAGGGCCGGGGGATGCCATTTATCAGGCGGTAAAAGAGAAAAGCTTGTTTCAAAAGAAACAGTTTGTAGAGGCCGCGAGAAAAATGGAGCAGATCTCCCAAGGTGGTTATTGGCAAAAAAATTACATGGAATATGACGCCTACAATGCGGTTCATCTGTTTTCACAGGAAGAGGCTGCAATGCTCTATTATGGCAGTTGGGGATCATCCTTTATGGAAGCGGAGATCTCCAAGGTTCAAGGAAAAATAGATGTGATTCCTTTTCCCAATGGAAATAAAGAAGAAGGAATCGGAGGTTATGTGGATACCTTTGTAATTAATAAAAACGGGGTTATCTCACAAAATAAAGATTTAATGAAAATGTATATTGAGATTACAGGGATTATGTCGGATATCGCTGTTAATGATAAGGGTTCCGGCTTGCCTGTTTATAACGATCAGACGGTTGATGCAAATAAATTCCCGATTTTGTATAAATGCGTTGCGGACACAGGGAATCAAAAGCTGTATCCTGCTTATGATCAAATTATGTCAGAAGAATTATCCGGAGAATATTACAGTTTGTTGAATGAGTTTGTTTCAGGTGAAATGTCATATAAGGAGTTCATTCATAGCTTAGAAGTATTCAGTGAATAAGTTGTGAGGTTTTCCTCACAACTTATTAATTTTATCAAGGATAATCTTAATATTGCATACTGTAAGAAGGATTTTATAGTAGATATACTATAATTGTAGAACTATTGCAGCAGTATAATCAATTCATATAATTAGGAAATCATGAAACTATCGTATACTTGAAGTGATTTGATACATCGGATGTTAATACAATACTTTCATAGATATACTTTTTGTATGCTTGCTGCTGCTGTAATCCCGGGCAGGGATATAGCAACGGATACGTGGGACAGGAGTTATGCTATATAGTGGCAGCTCCATTCATTTTCCGGTTGCTCAACGTACTATCATAATATGGAGGGAAAACATGCTTAAGAATCTAAAAAAGGGGGTATTATTGCTGATGGCAGGAATGTTTTTAACCGGATGCGAAGCAAAGAGAGAGGTTTTATTAGAAACACAATTTGATGAGTTTGAAACGGAGACCATGCAAAAGGCAGACGGGTGGAGCAACGGCTCTATGTTTGATTGTACCTGGAGAGCTGACAATGTTAATTTTAAGGATGGAATTATGAGTCTCACCATTGACTCTGATGGGGAAAACGCCAGCCCAAGATGGTCAGGCGGAGAATACCGAACGATAGATTTCTTCCACTATGGAAAATATGAGGTGAAAATGAAGCCGATAAAAAACCCCGGGGTTGTATCCTCCTTCTTCACCTATACTGGACCCAGCGATAATAATCCTTGGGATGAGATCGATATTGAATTCTTAGGGAAGGATACCACTAAGGTACAGTTTAATTATTTTACCAATGGTGTGGGAGAACATGAATACGTTTATGATTTAGGCTTTGATGCATCGGAAGAATTTCATACCTATGGATTTGAATGGCTTGCGGATTCCATCACCTGGTATGTGGATGGAAAGGCTGTTTATACAGCAAAAGATAATATCCCGGTTACCCCTGGAAAGGTTATGATGAATGCATGGCCGGGCACAGGAGTGGAGGGATGGCTGAGTGCCTTTGACGGAACCGTTCCTTTAACCGCAGAGTATGACTGGATTCATATTACCACAGATAAGAAATAAATAGGCAATTGCGAAACAATATAGTTTTTGTAATTGTATACACAGCAGATTCTATTTCTATGCTCCAAGGCTTCCTTCGGGCTTAGCTTCCGCTTCGAAACAGTATCTGCTGTGTATACAATATTTCAGTTCTTGAGTTTCGCAATTACCAAAAGAAATAAAATGAGAGAGGCGGAGGTCAAATGAAGAAATATGAGTACTTAGATGAAACAGGAACCTTTCAATTAAAAAACCCGGAGCTTACGAATTATCTGTACTTCCCTATTGCCAATGAAGCCGGAGTAATGAGCAGTATTACACCTGCACTGGGAGGAGATTTAAAGGTTGGACAGCATAATTTCCTGTTGCAGCCCGTGAGCAGTGAGGAGCTTCATAACAATAAGTCCACCAGGAATTTCTGGATTCATATCAAGGGAGTGGGCGCCTGGTCTGCAACCGGGGTATCAGCAAGACAGCAGGGACAACTATTTACGGAGGATAAAGAGGAAACCGAATTAACGGCGGGAATTATGTGGCATCAAGTGAAACGCCATAATAACAAAATAGGAATTAGCTCGACCATAACCTCATTTGTTCCGTATAGCGGAGAAACCCTGGAATTAATGGAAGTTGTCATTCAAAATGACGGTGATGCTGAGATTACTTTCACACCCACAGCCGCAATACCGCTTTACGGGCGCTCTGCGGATAACATAAGGGATCATAAGCATGTAACCTCACTCCTGCACCGTATCAGGACAGAAAAAAATGGAGTTACCCTATGCCCAACTCTCGCCTTTGACGAGCGGGGACATCAAAAAAACCATATGGTTTATGGTGTGTTTGGTCAGGATGAAACCTTTAAAAGTCCCGTTGGCTTCTTTCCAGTCGTGGAAGACTACATTGGAAGCGGCGGTTCCTTTGAAAATCCTGAGGCAGTTGTTACAGACAGGGTTCCTGTTGTAAAAAGCGGCGAATCAATCGAAGGCTATGAAGCCCTTGGCGGTTTGCGCTTTGAAGAGATCACACTAAAACCCGGTGAAAAAAATACATATACTTTGGTGCTTGGCTTTGATACCCAGGAGTTGGCGCTAATCAATACAGCAGAACGATTTTTAGATGCAGCAGTCTTTCAGCACTCCTTAAAGGAAACCAAAGACTACTGGCAGCAAAAGATAAATATTTCCTATCACTCCGCCAGCAAGGACTTTGACAACTGGATGAACTGGGTTAATTTCCAGCCTATGCTACGCAGAATCTACGGCTGCTCCTTCTTACCACATCATGATTATGGAAAAGGTGGACGGGGCTGGAGAGATCTATGGCAGGATTGCCTGGCGCTTTTGGTTATGAATCCGGACGGGGTTGGAGAAATGATTCGAAATAACTTTGCAGGAGTCCGTATTGATGGCTCCAATGCCACAATTATTGGCACGAAGCCTGGAGAATTCATAGCTGACCGCAATAATATTACCCGTGTCTGGATGGATCATGGTGTTTGGCCTCTAATGACAGCAAAGCTTTATATGGAGCAAAGCGGGGACATCGGTCTTTTGCTGGAGGAGGTAAGTTATTTTAAAGACAGGCAGTCTCACAGAGGCGAAGCAAAGGATGAAGCCTGGTCTCAGGAACAAGGAAATCGTCTGCTTACAACAAGCGGAGAGATCTATCAGGGAACCATATTGGAGCATCTGTTAATCCAACAGCTGACCGCCTTTTATGATGTGGGAGAGCATAACCATATGAGGCTTCGGGGAGCGGACTGGAATGATGCCCTCGATATGGCTGCAGCGAGAGGTGAAAGTGTAGCCTTTACTGCAGCCTATGCCGGTAATTTCTCGGAGCTGGCTCAATTACTTGAGGTATTGTCAGAGGAAACAGGAATGACAGCGGTATTCCTTGCCAGGGAAATGGAAGTGCTGTTAGTGGATGAACAGGAGTTATATGACAGTGTAAGCCGAAAAAAAGAGCTCTTAGCTACGTATTATGATAGCTGCCACCACAGACTGAGTGGTGAAAAAGCAGTGATTTCCTGTCAAGAATTAATTCAAAATCTAAAGAATAAAGCAAGCTGGATCAAAGAGCATATCCGAAACACGGAATGGGTATCAGATGAAGCTGGCTACGCCTGGTTTAATGGCTATTATGACAACAATGGTAGAAGAGTGGAAGGCCAGCATCCTTTAGGTTCCCGTATGATGCTTACCAGCCAGGTCTTTACGATTATGTCAGGAACGGCATCCACAGAGCAGATGGAGCAGATCATCAAAGCGGCAGATCGTTATCTGTATTGTGAGAAGGGAGGCTACCGGTTAAACAGTGACTTTAAGGAAATGAAAATGGATTTAGGCAGAATGTTTGGTTTTGCTTACGGTCATAAGGAAAACGGAGCAGTATTTTCACATATGTCAATTATGTATGCCAATGCTCTTTATCAAAAGGGCTTTGCCAGGGAAGCTTATAAGGTAATTAACAGCTTATATAGTCATTTAAGCTACTTTGAGCAGAGTAAGGTATATCCGGGAGTCCCGGAATATATTAATTCGAAGGGGCAGGGAATGTATCATTATCTGACTGGCTCTGCCAGCTGGCTGCTGTTAACGGTACTAACAGAAATGTATGGGGTAAAAGGGAAATATGGGGATCTCTTCTTTGAACCAAAGCTCTTAAAAGAGCAATTTGATGAGGAAGGGAAGGCTGCGGTTGATTTTGTATTTCAAAAGAAGCAATTAAGGATTGAATATTGTAATCCGGAAAAGAAGGAGTATGGTTCGTATTTTGTAAAATCCATTCTAATTGATGACGAGTTATATGAAAACAATACGAATCAAATCTCAAAGGATAGGATTCGTCTATTGAAGGATAAACAAAAGCATCATATCAAAGTAATTTTGTAACGAAAGATTATGATTCTTGTTCAATTTGCAGAAAATCTGGTAAACGAAAGCCTGGTAAATGAAAGCCGTAGCTAACTATAAGACCTGCTGCCCAAGGGGCGGCAGGTCTTTTTGAAAGTAGCCATCAGTTGAGACTTTGTGAGTTTCATCCAGGTAATAAATTTCATTAGAAGGTGTTGAATATCAACGCGTATATAAAGTAAAAGGTAAATATCATCTGTCAACGTGTATACAATTTAAAAAGTAAATATCATCATATATTTTTGATTGATTGTCTGGTTGTGTATTGATATAATTGGTAGAAAGCTAATATTTTCCATCAGAGATCATGCGGTTTTGGTGTGAAATGTAGAACATTTCACATCCGTAATTGATCGACCTATGGTCGAGTGGCCGTTAGTATGAAATTATAATGATGGAATAAAGATAGCATTGCACTAAATACTGCTAAAGTGTTTGAAAATCCTATGACAAAGGAAAAATGCTAATGAGTTACGTAAGACTTTTCTATTTGATTATCCTTTCCCTTTCAATTATATTAGGTCTTTGTCTGATCAAATACGCATATAAAAGACGTTCTATGCCAGGTGCAAATTATTTCATTCTGATAGTGATTGCATCGATCTTTTATAATGCGACATATATGGGAGAAATCAGTGCCTCAACATTATCTAATGCATTATTTTGGTTTCATTTAGAGCATTTATCAATCGCAATTCAACAATATTTATGGGTTATGATGTGTTTTGAATATGTAAGAATTGATAAAAAGCGTATGAATAAATTAAAGTACATTTTCTTATATCATCCGGTGTTGTACAACCTGATGTATTATACCAATGATTTTCATCATCTCTATATTTCCTCCTATCGGTTTGAAAGCAACGGATATTTTTCTGTTATTGTTACAACGAAAGGTATCATGTATACTGCTTCGGCAATATCCGCTTCTGTCCTGGTAATAATCACTACATTCTTATATGTTCGCTCCTTTATCAAAGCTCCGCGCCTGCAACGGTATGGATCCATTATTATGGTTATAGCTTCTTGGTTACCCTGGTCTACACTTTTCTCAATAGCAACGAACCAAAATTATCTGGGAATTGATTATTATCCCGTTATCACTATCGTTTCAGGTGTTTTTTATGTCTATGGGGTTTTCCAGTTTCATATGTTCAATACGATACCAATCGCAACGGAGATGGTATTTCGGAAATCGAAGGATGGGATTATCCTCCTGGATATCCAGGATCGCATAATTGATGCAAATGATGCGGCAATAAGCTTATATCCGGAATTAGGGTTATTATCAAAGAATAATAGACTTAGCTCTTTTGCTGATTGGTATCCGGAGTATCAGGGTATTGTAAATGGGAAAGACCGTGTTACCTTTTTTTGCAACCGGGATCAAACGGTTCGAAATTTTATGGCGGCAGTAACCATGATAATGGCGGAAGACAGGCTGGAAATTGGTAAGATAATCACAGTCTCCGATATCACACAATTATATAATGAGCAAAAAAGGCTGGAAATAATGGCAACGAATGCAATGGATAAAGCCGAGATAAATGAAGTATCATTCTTACAGGCTCAGATAAAACCGCATTTTATAAATAATACACTTAGTGTAATTGCATCCATGATAACGAGAGCGCCGGAGGAAGCAAAAGCATTAATCACGGATCTGGGAGAATATCTTGCGAATAGTTGTTATTTGGATAGCGAGTCAAGCATGGCACCACTAGAAAAAGAGATCGACGCAGTTATGACTTATGTCAATATAGAAAAAGCCAGATTTCGTGAACGACTTCAGTTTCTGGTGATAGGGGAAGATTTACCCCAGGTATATATTCCTAAACTTGTATTACAACCCCTTGTCGAAAATGCGATTCGGCATGGCGTGCTAAAAAAAGCTGAGGGAGGAACCGTTCAACTTAGGATGGAACGCACGGAGGGAAGGATATGCTTTGCAATACAGGATGACGGAATTGGTATGACTCAGGAAATGGCGGATTCTTTAACCATGGCAGATAAAGAGAATGCAGGAGTTGGTATTAGGAACATCCATAAGAGATTGCTAAAATATTATGGAGAGGGTCTCATCGTCAATAGTAACCTCGGTGAGGGTACCACAGTAACATTTACTGTTGCATATCAGCAGGAGGTGGTAAAAGAGGAGGCGGGAACGAATGATTGATGCATTTGTTATAGACGATGAATGGTATAATCTTGTAGAAATTACCGATTTGCTTGAGGCCACAGGTATCATAAAGGTGGTCGGAAAATATCTGAATCCTCTGAATGCATTGGAGGATTTTTATGTGAAAGCTCCGGCTTTGGTCTTGGTTGATATTGAAATGCCCGGAATAGATGGCTTGACACTGGCTGAGAAATTTCTTGAAATAAAACCGGGTATAAAAATAATCTTTGTCACCAGCTGGAATCAGTACGCCGTTCAGGCTTTCGATCTGAATGCATTAGATTATATAATGAAGCCCATTAAAATGGAACGTTTCAATCGTATGATAGAAAAAATTAAGAATGACATAACAAAACAAACCGCAGAGCAAACAAAAAAATTAAACATAAAATGCTTCGGGCAGTTTGAAGTTAAAATTGGTTCAGACCCTGTTAAATGGGACAGATCCAAGGCAGAGGAGTTATTTGCATTTCTTCTTACGAACAATAATGTATTTATCAGAAAAGAAATAATCATCGAGCTTCTATGGCCAGGCTATGAGGTACGCAAGGCATTGCAAAATTTGCAGACCTCCATTTACAAGATCCGAAGCATTTTTACTGTGTTGGGTGATAAGGTGAAGCTGGAATATAATCAAAGCAAATACTGCTTGAGTATCAAGGAGTCGGAATGCGACTTACTCGAGGTGGAGGAAGTAATACGTACATATCAAGCAAAGGATAGGAATGCAATTGCAGAGGTGGAAAAAGCAATCGCAAAATACGGCAGCGGCTTACTGATTCATCAGGGGTATCTGTGGAGTATGGAGAAGGATGAAGAGATAAGAAAGAAGCTGGTTGAAATATTGAAGGATCTCCTTCATCAATATCCGAAATACGAGTATCCAAAGGAGTACCTAAGAATTTTAAGAAGCCTTTCTTTACTACTCCCCTACGAGGAGGAGATTCATTATCAATTGTTAACCGAATATAAGAGAAATGGAAAGCATGAGGAGGCATTATCTCATTATCAGTGGCTGATAAACATATTGAAAAATGAGTATGATATGACACCTTCTACCAAAATTAGCCGAATTTTCGATTTGAAAAATATTTTTTGATATAGAGTGTGGATACCATAATTCATTGTAATGATTTATTAAAAATGATTTATTAAATATGACAGCATATATTCAAGCAAAGATGAAGGATTCTTTGCGGTGCCAGGACTGCTTGGGCAAAACTGGTGCCGTGTAATGGGAACGAATATATACGCTGTCATATTTTTTGTGCTTTTTTAGAATTTTACTTTTAAACCCATGCCAAATACTGTCAGAATCCTGTAAGAATAGACTGATATTATAGTAATGATCGTTGCATGACCGAGTTATAAAAGCTTGCAAGAAGTGCTTTTATATTCTTCGTATTATGACATTACTAGGAAGGGAGGGAGAGTAAATGAGTGTTTATAATCGGAATCAGAAAAAAAGCGGTGATAAGCTGAATCTAATCTGCTTCTATATCACGGTACCCATTCTTATTGCTTTCGCAGTCTTTGTGATTCTAAAAATATTCATATGATTATTGTTTTGAAGGGAAATTACATGAAATTAGAGAGTAGATTTACTACCATAATTCTGCTGAAGAGTAAATTATGGTAGTAGGTGCTGCGGCTGATTGCGATTTTTGGATATTGTATATTGAGCTCAAATAATGTGATTTCTGATTAGATGTCAGAATCAACTTTTAGTTTTTTATCGCATTGTCTTTTTATAATACGGCATATAAATGCTGCAAGTATCATAATAATCCAGATTCCAAATACGACTAACATATTACTATAATTTTCTGAATTATCGGTCATAAAATTCCAGGACATATGGAATACGATCAATGGCAGAATACTATTTAGAAGCTCATAGGTTATAGCGAAGATCATTCCGAACAAGAATATTAGAAAGAAGAAAAAAATGGAAAGCTGTTCACTGCTAATGATATGAAGTGCTGAAAAAGCAGTTGCTGAGGTAATGATCCAATATTTTTTGTTAGTACTTTGGAGTTTAAATCTGATATAAGCCCGAAAGAAAAGCTCTTCTGCAGCAGCAACCAATAGATAATAGCCCAGCCAGCCATAATTGATACTTCCATTGAGTAAATTTTGAATAAAATGCTTATCAAGTATTGCTGGTATTATGGAGATGATAAAAAATAATAAAGTGACTAGGATATCCTGCTTATTTATCACCCAATTCAAACGGTGTTTATCGATAACAAAGAAGGAAAAGCACAGGCAAAATAAAATAGATAGGAAGGGTATGATTCTTGATATAATTCCGCCATTAATTCCGATCGTTTTTAATATTAACATTATGGAAAACATCAGAAGGAATATAATGATTTCTAGCAATGCAATATAAGCGATGTTTTTAACAAGTACTTTCTTATTCATAATACACACTCCTTTAATTATATTTGATATTAGAAACGAAAAAAGGAAGTAATAATCTTCAAAAACCTTAGCTTCCTTTTCTTTTTATGCCAATAATATGTATTCAAAATATCATAAAGGTACCATTTTGTTAAAGAATGCCCGAAAGGGATAGACTATCAAAGCAATCTTTGTTAGTATTTACATAGATGCGTAAACGTACTGATATTGATTAGTATCAATAGAAACTGATCATATCCAGTATTATTGAAGGTTCCTAGTCGATTGCGAAACTCAAAACTCCACAAAAGATAGCGCTTCGCAATTGACTATGACAGGTTCCATTCGAAAGGAGAAGAACTATGCCACAATATTTTGTTTTACCAGGTATCATATTAATTATCGTAACTTTGTTCTATGTATTATCAAAAAGGTCTAAAGTAGGGAGAGGAGATACAAAGAGCAGCAACGCCTCAGTAAAAGCTTATGAAATAAGCGAAATCTCTGACCTTAAGGAAAAAGGAATCAATATAACAATTCCGGAAGAAGTGACTTTACACTACGGTAATACGCAGAGAATCAAGATGAAAGCTTCTGTAAAATCTGCGAAGATGGTGGATTTCCGCTCTTTGGATGAGGAAGTTGCAACGGTGATCGATAAAGTGATTATTGGCAAAAAAGTAGGAAGCACTTCAATCTATACTACAGTTCTGGTAAAAGGCAGCTATTATGAATATGCAACGATAGTGAAGGTAAAGCCCGGAAAGATTATTGTAACAGCAGAAAAGGGAAGAATTCAAGTTGGTGAAACAACAAAAATTAAGACTATGGTGTCCGCGGGTGTTATGAAGAGCCTGACTTACAGTAGTGATCAAAGTGAGACTGCTGTTGTAAAAAAGGACGGAATCTATGGCATTGTTGAAGGGAGAGCAGTCGGAAGTACTATCATTACAGCAAAGGTTGGATTCGGCGGAAAAACTAAGGCAGGTAAGGTTGAAATAGAAGTAGTAAATGCAGAAGAACCGGTTCTTCCGATAAGTAACCCAATGGATGCAAAGGACTATACCGTGGACGATGACTGGCAGGGAAGCCGGGTGTATTTTGGCCATTATGAGCAGGGGAGCCCAGGGGTAAACGGGCCTGAGCCAATTCTTTGGCGGGTACTTGAAGTAGCAGAGGATAGCATATTGCTATTATCAGAATACGGGCTTGTCTGCAAATATTACAATGATACATATGAAAATGTCACCTGGGAAACCTCCACCTTACGGGCTTGGCTCAACGGAGAATTTCTGGATACAGCCTTTACGAATAAAGAAAGGTATGTCATTCAGGATACCTTGGTTAAAAATGAGGTTAACAAAAATTATAATACCAGCGGCGGAAATGACACGGTGGATAAAGTGTTCTTGCTATCCTATGAAGAAGCACAAAATAACGCCTATGGATTCCAAAGTGGTGTGAGCAATAAAAGCAAATCCAGGCAGATGAGAGTAACAGAAGCTGCCCTGATAGAAGGATATGCAAATAAGGACAACGGAAATACCTGCTGGTGGCTGCGCTCCTCAGGCATCACAAATCAATATGCCGCGTATGTGTTTTCCGTAGGGAGTATTACGGACAGCTACTTTGCTGGAAGGCGTAATGACGCTGTAAGGCCTGTAATCCGGCTAAAAACCTCCGCTGTTGTATTTGGGGAGCCGATCAAAGATAGCAGCCTTTCCGCTGTGAGAGTTATTCCCAAATAAAGAAAATGATCAACGGAAGTATATTTTTATCATTCTCTGGTGGTTTATTATGATGGATAAACTTTCCTACCTATGATATAATAGGGGAAAGAATACGAAATTTGTCTAATAAAGGAGAAGATGAAGGGTAGAGATGAATTATTTTAGAAAATTATTTTTTATAATAATTACGATAGTATGTACTTCCAGCATAATTATCTCCAGCATTCTTATTACCAGAAATGTGAATCATATGCGAGAATCCACCAAACGAAATCTGGTATCAAGTGCGCAGCAGAAGGTGAAGCTCTATGATAGGAACATCGAAAGCCTTAGTGATTTGTCAAAGAGTATCAGTAATGGAAGGGAGATAATTGAATTCTTCCAGCAGGTTAGGGATGGAAATCCGGATGAACGCTTTTACAATAGACGAAAAAGTGACTTAGAGGCGGAAATGCAGATCTATTCAGGTCTTCTTGAAAATGCCTTTTTCACGTATGACGGTCTTTGTTATATTGATGGCGTCGGAGGCAGTTCTGTTGGGTATGATTCTTCACAATCTGAGTGGTATATTAATGTTAAGAAAACAAAAAGCCACTATCTTGAAACGGTGAAAAAATCACCGATCACCGGATTACCCGTTATGATCTCGGCATGTCCTATATTAGACGAAAATAATGAACTTTTATCTATTTTTTGTCTTTCGATTAATTTGAACGGCTTTTCTAATGCCATCATAGAAAACCCTGGGAATACAGGTGAGAATACGATTATTATGGATGAAAGTGGTTCTATTGCGGCTTCCAATGATACGAATCTGATCTATTCCTATAATATTGCCAATGAACTGCCTGAGCTTTATGAGTATATAAGCGGGCATGATAGTGGAATAACCTATTATACCATCAATGATATTAAGTATATGGCAGCTGTAAAAAGGTCTGACTTAGGGGTTACAATCATACAATCGATTCCTACCAGCGCTTATGAAGAACCAATACAGCTCTCAATTATCTTGTCTTCGCTGATCATAGCTGCTACACTGGGAGCTGCGGCAGTCGTTTCTTACATAATTGCAAAAAATATATCAAAGCCGATACAAATTCTAGTAGAAGAATTAAATGATATGGGTGAGGGTAACTATGAAAAACCAATACCTGACTATTTGAAAAAGAGAAAAGATGAATTTAAAACCCTTGGTATAGCCCTTGAAGAGATGAAAAATCAGACCAGCCAGCTCATTCTTAAGCTTGAGCTTGCCAATGAAGAAGCCGAGGCGTCCTTGGAAGAGATTATAGCAGGGGAGGATGAGCTGCGGAAGCAAAACGAGCTGCTTACGGAAAGTGAAAATAAGCTTCGGATCAGCAATGATTACCACCAGGCAATTATTACGGTTCTGCCGGATACGATTTACATTATTGATAAAGAAGGCGTTATAACCGGATATCAGGAGACAATTGCACTCTTCCCGGTGGAAGAGGCCATGAAAAGAAATATTTATGATTTTATTGACTTTAGAAATGCTGAGCTACTGATGGAGAAAATACATACTGCCATGAAGACAGGCCTCCTGCAAATCCATGAATATGAGATAGTAGCAGAGAATAAAAGTATGATCTTTGAGATGCGTATTATACCTTGCTTTGAGGATAAGGTATTGGCGATCGCGAGAGATATGACAAATCAGCGCCTGTATCAAAGACAGATTGAATATCTGAGCTATCATGATCAATTGACCAATTTACCAAACCGGCGTTATTTTGAAGAAGAAATGAAGCAGTTGGATGCAGAACAGTACCTGCCCCTCTGCATTATGATGGGGGATGTCAATGGACTTAAGCTGGTAAACGATTCCTTTGGCCATCACGCAGGGGATGAGCTGCTAATTAAATTTGCTGGAGTACTCCGGGAATTTCCGGAGGAAAACTTGATTTCACGTATTGGCGGGGATGAATTTGTTCTTATGCTACCGAATATAGAGCAAGGCTATGCAGAAGAAATCTATAAACAGATTCGGGAGAAATGTGAAAAGGAATCGGTAAAGGGAATCAGCTTGTCGGTTTCTCTGGGTTGGGATGTAAGATATCGTATGGAGGAAGACATCAATGAGGTTTTGAAAAGTGCGGAAGACAGCATGTATAAGAAAAAATTATTTGATGGACCCAGTATGCGAGGGCGTACCATTGATATTATTATTAATACTCTGAATGAAAAGAATCACCGGGAAGAGCAGCATTCCTGCCGCGTGGCTGAATTATGTGAAAAGCTTGCGGAAGCTATGAATATGCCGGAGCATAGCCGTATGGAGATTCGAAGTGCAGGTTTATTGCACGATATTGGTAAGATAGCCATACCTGAGGAATTGTTGAATAAACCTGGAAGATTAACAGAGGAAGAGTATTCCGAAATAAAGCGCCATCCTGAGATTGGATACCGTATTCTATGCTCTGCAAATGAGATGCTTGATATTGCCGAATATGTTTTGTCCCATCATGAAAGATGGGATGGGAAAGGGTATCCACGAGGTCTGAAGGGGGAAGAGATATCGTTGCAGTCTCGAATGATAGCCATTGCAGATACCTTTGATGCAATGACAAGCTTGCGAAGCTATCGCGATCCGGTCTCCATTGAAGAAGCGGCTGGAGAGATCTTAAAAAATGCCGGTACTCAGTTTGATCCTGAGCTTGCAGCGTTATTTGTTCATAAGGTGCTGGGGGTGTAGGGATTCATTAGAAGGCCAATGAAATTACCCGCATAGATGCTTTCGCAAAGAAGGTGTGTCAAAATGAAGGGTTTGTAGTAAAATACAGCTAGGGTTTATGACAAGTCATATCCCCTAGCTGTATTTTTGATAGACAAGCATTTTAATAGACTACTATTTTGATAGACTACTATATTGATAGACTACTATTTTGATAGACAAACATTTTAATAGAATAGTAATTAATAGATTAGTATTAGGGGCAACTCAAAGTTCGTTTTTTGGTATAAAAAAATGAACCTATTCTGTTTTCGTGACAATACATAGATAAGAAGGTTGATATAGAAACATCTGATACGGTAAGGAGCAAAAGAATGACTACAGATGAATTGAGACAATTTATAACGGAATATGGAAAGCATTTGTACAGCTTCTGCTGCAACTTAACCGGGAATCGAATGGATGCAGACGATCTGTATCAGGATACCATCTTAAAGGCTGTTGAGTTACGCCACAAACTTGACAGCAGTGGCAATCCGAAAAGTTACCTGCTGGGGATAGCGGTAAGGCTTTGGAAAAATCAAAGAAGAAAATTTGCAATAAGACAGAGGATTCTTCCTATGGTCGACTATGAAGAGAATCTTGTCCAGGAAGCAATGGATACTTGTATTCAACCGGAGGGAGAGGCAATAAGGAAAGAAACAATCCTGGAGGTTCGTAGCAAAATAAAACAGCTTCCGGAGAAATTGCAAATTGTAATATTTATGTACTATACGGCTGAGATGTCCTTGCAAGAGATTAGTCAGGCGTTACATATTCCTGAAGGAACTGTGAAAAGCAGACTTTATAAAGGAAGAAAACAGTTAAGAGAATTTCTGGAGGTGTGTGGTTATGAATGATATAGATAACATATTAAAGCTAGCTTTTTCCCCGACAGAAAATCCTTCAGAGGAACTAAATAATAGAATCCTAAACCGGATTAAAAGGAAGGAGTATGATAAAATGCACGCTAAGAATAAAAAATTAATCGTTGCGGCAGCAGTTGCATTATGTTTGCTTTTTATACCTGCATCTGCTTATGCTGCATATAAATATCTAATGCCCAAAGAGGTAGCAAAGGAAGTGGAAGATAAAAAATTAGAGAAATCCTTTGATCAGAAGGGTACCAAGGTGATGGAAACCATTACAGACGGCTCATACAAGATGACCTATCTGGGGCATGTAACCGGAGAAGACATAAGCGATCGGACGGGTTCAGCCTGGGAATTAAACCCGGACAGAATCTATGTTGCAGTAGCCATAGAGAAGGCGGATGGTACCGCGATGCAGGTTGAGGACGGCAATAGTTTATTTGTTTCACCTCTGATTCAGGGGCTGGCTCCTTGGACCTATAATATTGTCACTATGAACGGAAGCTATACGGAAAAAGTCATTGATGGTATTCTTTATCGTATCATTGAATGTGATAATATTGAAGTATTTGCAGATAAAGAGTTATACCTGGCGGTTGCGGATACCATGTTCTTTAACAATGAGGCCTATCAATACGAGGAAGCAACAGGGAAAATCACACCAAAGAAGGCTTATGACGGAACCAATGTCTTGTTTAAGCTGTCACTTGACCCCGCGGGAGCAGATGCGAAAAAGGCGAAGGAGTATTTAGAGCAGTTAGAGAAGGAATGGAATTCAGACTCGATCAGCGATAGCAAAGAAAATAGTTCCCTGGAAGACAAGGGAAAGAATACCACGGCAGGGAAAGATTCCAGGATTCAAAAGGAATTATTCACTGATGAAAAGAATGGAATTAAAATTCGTATCAAGGATAATGAATCCAGCAATTGGTCGGCAGGAGAAGAAAGTGCACAAACGATCTTTAGTTATAATCTTGCCGTAGAGGGAGAGAACATTGAAACTCTGACCTATACGTTGAACCAGGGGGAATTCAGTAATAATCCGGAACATGGCATGGGTGATGCTAAACTTTATGGCAATAAATTAAGCTTAGCTTATGGGGAGCAAAAGGACAGAGATTATCTGTATTCCATCTATTTCATAGGATATTTTAAAGATTACGGTTATGATGTCAAAGAGGTTAGTAAGCTTGGAGAGACGGATATAGATGCCAGGGGCAAAATTCAGTTTGAAGTACTGGATAAAGCGATTTCAGATACTAAAATGCTTCTGGAAATAAAAATGAAGGATGGTAGAACCTTAGAAAAAACCTTGACTTTTAAGAATATACCGGATGATAAAGGACAGAATTTATGGATCGCGATATCGGTAGAATAAGTCTTGTTTTAAGTTGTAACCAAAGAGATTATAATAACTTGTTCCAGGAAAAAGATAACGCCATAATGCCATTATAATATGCTGCCCCTATATAGGATGTTGAGATATAACAATTCCTGTATGGGGGCTGAATTATTTAGAAGACAATAAAGCGACAAATAAAGAAAAACAAGAAACCCTGTTTTGAGGCAATAAAGGAAGAGGGAGGGATGAGATCACAGGGAAGCTCAAGGCTGAGCTGTAACGAAAATTTTATGAGGGAGATCGCTTACGATGGGCAGGATAATCGATACGAGTTCAACAGGAGATTCCTTCATGCCAGAATTAAGCCACTCTTTAATAAAGCTGGTTTGGATACCTATAATAAGCGCGATTGCGTATTGTTCCGGCACTCTTAGAAAACTTGACATATGTTTCGCAATAAAAACAGATTTAATGGTATCATGAAGCTTGTTTAAAAAAGCCGGATCTCCTTTTTCGCCCATAAATAATGTAAAAAACGTGCCCTGCTCTTTGATATATTCAAAAACTTTTAGAATAATGGAAGAAATACGTTCATGATTTAGTCCGGCAGCAACGATTGTCTCGATGGGCATTTCCATGATAATATCCTTGATCCCCTGAAGCATCTCTGCCTCCAGCTGATCGAGTAAATCATACTTATCGCTATAGTGAAGGTAGAAGGTGTTGCGGCTGATCATAGCCTTTTTCGAAAGATTTTCCACTGTGATTTTGGAAAAGCCAATGGTATTCATGAGTTCTAAAAATGCGTTCTTTATCATTTGGCGAGTACGAATGACTCGTAGATCAGTCTGTTTTTGCATGAATTTTCCTCCTATAAAATAATGAACATTTCCCTTAAAAGTGCCCATTGATAATTTACAATCCTGATGTATTATTAAATTATATTACAGCTGTATTATATTTAACCAGTGTTTTAAAGTCAATGTCTTAGGAGGATACTTATGGATATCAAGCTTGTCAATGTCAGTAAGAGCTTTGACAAAAGAGAGGTCATCAGGGATGTTTCTTTCTCTATTTCATCCGGTGATATTGTGTGCCTGCTGGGGCCGTCCGGTTCCGGGAAAACAACAATCATTCGGCTGCTCATCGGAGCGATCGCAGCTGACTGCGGTACCATTCATTTTGGTGAAACGAAAGTGCCCAACTTAAAGCTTTTGAATCAGATTGGATTTATGCCTCAGAATGATGCACTATATCAGGATTTATCCGGTGAGGATAATCTTAGGTTTTTCGGTGGGCTCTATAAGCTGGGGAAGAGTCCGCTGGAGAGGCGGATTACGCAAGTACTGGAGTTAGTGGAATTATCAGAGGATCGTAAAAAATATGTCAGGAATTATTCAGGAGGGATGAAAAAGCGTCTCTCGCTGGCGGCTGCATTACTTCATGAGCCGGAGGTGCTCTTATTGGATGAGCCGACCGTCGGCATTGATCCGGTGCTGCGCCATAATATCTGGGATCAGTTTAAAGCCATAAAAGCAATGGGGAAAACCATTATAGTATCAACCCCGTCATGGATGAAGTAACGGAGTGCGATAAAGCAGCACTTATTTATAATGGCCGGCTAATCAATTACGATACGGTAGAGCACCTGTTATCAGAAACAAAGAATGGTAAAGTGGAGGAGTTGTTTATTGAAGCAGGTCAGGGACGAAAGGGCGGTGAGGCTTTATGATGTGTGTTGCAAAACGTATTCTTCGACAGGTAGCCGGAGATAAACGAAGTGTGATGATGATTGTATTTGCACCGCTGTTAGTATTAACATTATTATATTTTCTTCTGGGAGACACAGCCTATAAGCCGACCATTGCAATATATGAGAGTAAATTGCCGCCTGTTCTGGAAGCCGCCTTAAAGGCAGAGGATGCTTCTATCGTGGATATTCCTGAGGAGGTGGATTCGGAGCTTTATCTGAAAGAGCATCAGGATGTTGATGCGGTATTCTCCTTATCAGAGACTGGCACTAATATTACTATGTATGAGGCATCAAGTAAAAGCACAAAAGCAATGAAAGTGATTCAAAATGCCGTGGCATCCCTGAATCCGTCAGCTAAGATGACAACAACCTTTGTGATTGGAAAAGATAATGCATCCTTCTTTGAATCTATGGGATATATCTTTTTTGGATTATTTGCTTTCTTTTTCATTTTCCTGATCTCAGGTATGACACTGGTTAAGGAACGAAGCATTGGAACGTTGGAGCGTTTTATGATGTCACCTATTTCGCGAAGCAGTGTCATTGCGGGATATACGGTTGGCTATGGTGTATTTGCAGTTTTACAGGCCATTATTATGACACTTTTTGGCATCTATGTCTTAGGAATCGAATGTGCTGGAAATATCATATGGGCGGTACTGATTATACTGCTGCTGGCAATATCAGCGGTATCCTTAGGATTTTTAGTATCAACCTTTTCTAATTCGGAGCTTCAAGTAGTACAGATTATTCCAGTTGCCATCATTCCTCAGGTTTTTTTCTCCGGGCTGATCCCGTTGGATACGATTCCTTACGGACTGGGGAATCTGGGTTACATTACCCCGGTATTTTATGGTTGTGCAGCCATGAAAAAGATTATGGTAATCGGGGAAGGCTTTGGTGAGATCTGGCCATATTTTATTGGATTGCTGATTTATACTTTCCTTTTATCAATACTCAATATGCTGGCGCTTAAAAAATACAGAAGGCTGTAATTGCAGGATAGTTCAGTTAACCCGCAGGATATTTAATTGAAGGATAACAAAAGCTCTCTTATACTATTCTTATCAAGAGTGTTTCTTAGGATGAGGAGGTATTATGTATAAGAAGCTTTTATTCATAACAATGTTACTGCTGGTGTGTGGACTTGGGGGCTGTAAGAAGACTGTATCTGTTAATCAAAGTGAAGAGATAACCATAGCACCAACCACGACCGCTGCTCCTGAAAAGGAGGAGACGACCACGGAGCCCGCGAAAGCCGCGGAGGCTTATGGTACCATGAGAGGTCTTTCCCCCAAAGAATTAATTGGAGAAATGACTGCCGGGTGGAATTTAGGAAATAGCTTTGATGCACCGGGGAGTGAAACAGCTTGGGGAAATCCGGAAGTTACGCAGGAGATGATAGATGCCATAGCGCAAGGCGGCTTTGATATCCTTCGAATGCCGATCTCCTGGAACCAGTTTACCGGAAGTGCACCGGAGTATCTCATTGACGAGACAAGACTGGCTCGTATTAAGCAGGTAATTGATTATGCCTTAAAGAATGATATGTATGTCATCATTAATATGCACCATGAGAACTCCTGGCTGAAGCCCCAGGAGGCGGGCTACGAGGCTGTCGAGGAGCAATTTGTGAAAATGTGGGCACAGATTGCAGAATACTTTAACGGCTATGGGGATCATCTGCTCTTTGAGGGGATGAATGAACCGCGTGTGGAAGGTGGGATTGATGAGTGGAACGGAGGAACCGGGGAAGGGCGTAAGGCAGTCAATCAATTAAATCAGAAGTTTGTAGATACGGTTAGAGCTACGGGTGGGAACAATGCACAAAGGTGCCTTTTGATCACTACCTTTGCCGCTCAGCCCTCTGAGAACGGTGTCAAGGAGCTTGTGATACCAGGGGATAAGAATCTGATTGTATCAATTCATGCCTACACTCCATATCGCTTTACCTACTATAACGATACAAGCTGGGATTTGAAGATCTGGGATGGGTCTGCGAATTATGAGATTGACCAGGTATTTCGCTTGCTGGATGACACCTTTATCAGCAAGGGAATCGCGGTAATGATTACAGAATTCGGTGCGGTCAATAAGGAGTTGAAGCAGCCGGATCAAACTGTGATACCAAACGAAGAAGAAATTGCCCGCTGGATTTCCTATTACGTGAAGCAGGCAAATAAATATAATATCAAATGTGTCTGGTGGGACAACGGATACTATTCCTCCGGGAATGAACTGTTTGGTTTGTTTAACCGGAAGGATTATACCTGGTATCAGCCAAAGGTGTTAAAGGCATTCCTTGAGGCGGCCACTTCCTCACCGGAAGCGGAAGAAGCCCAGCTGTCCACCGGCTTCCTCGATGAGCAGCATCGGGCAAAGGCAGTATATGGGACTCCTAACATCGATGGGGAGATAGATGAAGTATGGGATTTGGCCGGAAGCATCAAACCGGGAATTGTCGTTGGCTCCGGCGTGGAGGCTGTGGGTGAGGTTCGCTTATTGTGGG
This sequence comes from Bacillota bacterium, assembly GCA_023392995.1. GTDB lineage: Bacteria > Bacillota > Clostridia > Lachnospirales > Lachnospiraceae > Mobilitalea. The sequence goes on along the minus strand of JAEWMZ010000299.1, from coordinate 19,470 downwards.
ATGAGAAGAAACTCTACCTCCTGTTTCAGGTGAAGGATCCGGTACTGAATCAGGCTAGTTTGAATGATTACGAGCAGGATTCTGTGGAGATCTTCCTGGATGAATTCAATGATAAAGCCTCCGCTTATCAGGAGGATGATCTTCAATTTCGGATCAGATATGACAATGCTACAAGCTTTCCAAGCGGAGATAAAAAGCGTTTGACCTCGGCTTCCAAGCCGTTGACCGATGAGAACGGCAATGTGACAGGCTATCTGATTGAAGCTGGGGTGGAATGGAAGAAAGCACAAAAGGAGAACAGTGTGGCAGGCTTTGATTTGCAGATAAACGATGCCTCGGCGGCTGGAAGAAGGGCAGGAACCATTACGGTCTTTGACCAGTCCGGTACGGCATGGTCAGATCCATCAAAGATGGGAGAATTAATTCTAGTGAAATAAGAGTGGGTTTTATAGTAGGTCTATCATTTGTTTCACAAGAGTGCCTTATAGGATAATAACGACGAAACGAAAAAACGAAAAAGGTTTTCATAGTTTCGCCGTTATTTTTTTGTCCTTTTTACCTGAATATAACATGTTTTGATGAAATACCGTGCCAATCAATTAGGAGAATGGAATGTGCCGACTGGAGGGATTGGATAACTAAATGCCTGGGGCAAAAGTCGCTCAAGCAGAAGGTGGAAAGTAATCAATGAACTATAGCAAATAAATTATTTCTTTGAGGGTTTAGAATGTTTACTGATAATGGAAAGTAATAAGGCTGATAATTTTTCACGTTCTTCTGGTGTGAAATCCTCTAAAATATAGTTATTCATATCCATAACAATTTTTTCAATTGAAGGCTTTATTTGTACAGCTTTTGGGGTAGTCGATACCAATATGGTTCTTCGGTTGTTAGGCTCAATATCACGCGCAACTAAATCATTATTTTGCATTTTATCAAGTATAGTGGAGATGGTTGACGCTTCTAGATGCAATCGTTCGCCAATTTGCTTTGGCGTTAAAGGTTCTTCATTCCATAAGCAATTCAGTACTCCATACTGTGCAGGTGTTATATTATGCGCAGATAGCTGTTGACTAAAATACTGAAAAACAGTATTTTGTGAAACACTTAGTAAATAATTTATACAACTTTCTAACTCCATGATAAGCCTCCTTGTGTTACTATTTTACTTGTTTTGCAAGGTTGATATAGGATACACTCCTCCATCTTAAGTCGCAAAATCAGAAGATATTTAGATTAATCGCAAAATTAATTGGCTATCGTTAACGGAAGACAACACAGAAATTACCGGTATTGGTTCTGCATTTAGAACATCTAATACATTTTACATTTTTTCTGTCTCCAGCTTTCCATCTTTCAATTAATTGTGGTTCAGTTAAAAGTGGTCTGGATAAAGCGAAATACTCAATATTACTATGATTAAGTAGATGTTCTGTAGTGTCATAATCCTTGATTCCACCAACAACGATAATAGGAATATTCACAACCGAACTGATTTTTTTTGCATATTCTGCAAAGTAGATATTTTTTTGAATTTCATATCCATCAAATTGTTGTCCTATCATTTTTTCTGCTTTTCCATGGATATTCCCTGTTATCTCTAAAGCGTCTACACCAAGCATTTCAAGATGTTTACAGATCTGTAATGTTTCATTAAATCTTAATCCATCATCAAAAAATTCAGTACAAGTCAATTTAACAATAATAGGAAATTCTTTTCCAACCTTTTCACGGGTCTTCTCATATATCTCTACAAGAAAACGCATTCTGTTTTCTAAACTTCCTCCATACTCATCTGTTCTTTTATTGTAGTAAGGACTTAAGAATTGGTTAATTAGGTAGGTGTGTGCTCCGTGAATTTCAATTCCATCGAACCCAGCATCCTTAGCTCTTTTACCTGCTTCTGAAAAAGCGTCTATTATATATTCTATATCGCTTATAGTCATAGCAGTTCCAACTATATTTGTGCTTTTTTCGGCTATTTGACTAGGGGCAAAGATAACCCTATTCTCAACATTATAGGTAGTTTTAGTACCACCATATGCAATTTGTAGAATGATTTTACTGCCATGCTGATGTACAGTATCCGTAAGCTGTTTATATTCGGGTATAAAAGAATCATCATAGATTCCAAACATTCCTGGATTTGGTTTTTCTTCAGGTACTATATTAGCATAGCCAGTTATAATTAAACCGATATCTGCTTTTGCCAAAGTTTCATAGATATCATATAGTTTATTTGTTAAGTGTCCTGTCTCATCAGTCATATTTTCCCAGGTCGCACTTCTGACAAATCTGTTTTTAGTTTCCAAGCTACCTATATGAGCATTTTCAAATAATGTTTTCATAGTTCCTCCGTTTCAATTACTTTTACATAAAAAGATTAATAGATTGAATGATGTGCTACAATTGACATTTTAACACTAACATAATAAATTTTCAACGTAGAATATTTCTGGAATAGAAATATTTGAGCATGAAACAATTTGTTGAAAGAGGAAAAATAGCATGAATTTATTTAAAGCATACGTTGTAAAAGAAGTTCAGGGTGAGGTTAAGTTTGGAATAGAAAATATTAATATTTCTGAGCTTTCAAATTTTAATAAAAGTAGCTTATTCATCTATCAATTATAAGGATTCTTTAGCTGTGACATCTAGAGGTGAAGTAATTAGGAAGTATCCTATGATAGCAGGTATTGATTTAAATGGAATTGTAGTTTCTTCATCAACGGATAAGTTCAAAGTCGGACAACATGTATTGGTAACAGGTTTCGAAGTGGGCATGACACATACAGGAGGCTTCTCAGAATGTGCTAACATACTAGCTGAATGAGTTGTGCCATTACCACATATAAACAAAGATGATAAGCTTGCAGATGATGCGAGTGCTTATAGGATAGTATTATTTTTGCTTAGGGTAGTTATCAGAGAAAATAAATCAGATGACTGCCTTTTTTGTGCCAGTGACATAGCGTTACTCTACTGAGATGGAGTAAACAAGGGTGAAATACAAACAAACTAAATTCTGCACAATTAGTCAGTATCTATGCATAATACACAATTGAGATAGAAAATCAATAATGATAACATTCATTATATACAACAAATAAATATGAATTTTGCTATTGGAGGATATAAATTGATGAAAAAAATTGTGCGCTTAGTAGGTATGTCAGCCATTATAATCGTATTGCTCGGTTTCATCGGAATGCACAATATATCATATGCCAAGACAAATACTTCCATGAAACAGTATGAGGAGGTGCTGGATTATCCTAATGATGTGATTGATTATAAGGGATATTTAGATGCACTGGGGGAAAAAGTTCTGCGGCCGAAGGCGGTCATAGAAATTGATGCGGCTGATTATAGCAAAGCAGAGAATATGACGGTGGAAGTAAGGGACAGCTATGAGGGCTATCCCGGCAAGGCGGTCTATACAGAGGAAAGCGGCCTGATTGAATACGATTTCGTGGTAGAGGAAGCCGGACTATATGATATATCCCTGGATTATTATCCGGTGGAAGGTAATAGTGCATCCATACAAAGAAGCTTCTTTCTGGATGGAGCGCTGCCCTACAGAGAGCTGTCCTTGATTGAGTTCTCTAGGATTTGGACCAACAGGTCAGATACCTGGATGGTGGATAATCAAGGGAATGATATGAAGCCGAGGCAGGTTGAGAAGCCGGAGTGGCTAAACCGCAAGTTATATGACAGTGAGGGATATATAAGCGATGCCTTATCCATCTACCTGACCAAAGGGGAACATACCCTGACCATTATCTCAAGAAGAGAGCCCATGCTTCTGGGGCGCATTACTATATCCAACACCGAGAGCATCAAGACGTATCAGGAGGTTATGGAACAGCAGAAGGCGCTGGGCTATCAGGATGCAGATACCGACATTATTGAGGTACAGGGTGAGAAGGCTACCAAAAAATCCTCCCAGATGCTCTATCCTACTCAAGATCAATCCTCCCCCGCAGTATTTCCTTATAGCTCCAAGGAGCTGAAGAATAACACCATTGGAGGGTACGGCTGGCGTTTTGTAGGTCAATGGGTGGAGTGGCAGTTCGAGGTGCCGGAGGATGGCTATTATAATATAACCCTTCATGAAAAACAGAATTTCGTAAAAGGAACCTTTGTCTCCAGAAAAATCAGCATTGACGGGGTAGTGCCGTTTCAGGAATTGAACGGATACCGGTTTGACTATTCCAGCTCCTGGAAGATGAAAACACTATCCGCAGGGGACGGAGAAAATTATAAATTTTACTTAAAAAAGGGAACTCATACCATCCGCATGGAGGTGGTACTGGGAGATCTGGCACAGATGATTGGTGAGGTTCATGACCTTCTGATGAGACTGAACGAACAGTACCGAAAGGTGGCTCAGATCACCGGGGTTACGCCGGATCAGTTCAGAGATTATGAGATCGCAAAAACTCTGCCGGAATTAAACAATGATTTAACAGCTATTAAGGTGGAGATGGATGCATTGATCAAACAGCTTCGGGCTGCTACCGGGGGAGGAAGTGATAAAGAGACACTTCTGGTAACAATCCGGGATCAGCTTACTACCATTACAAGAGATGTTGAGGTAATAGCAAAGCTTCTTCCTAATTTTAAACTCAATATCAGTGCTCTGGGAACCTGGCTTCAGCAGGTGGTGGAGCAGCCGCTGCAAATTGATGCTATCTACATAACGCAGCCGGAAGGGAAGCTGCCCAAGGTAAATAACTCTGTGTTAGACCGCCTGGTTCATGAGGTGAAGCGGCTATTCTGGTCTTTTGTGATCGATTATAACTCCATCGGAAACATTGAGGAGGACAGTGCTGACAGCAAAACGATTACCGTCTGGGTTGGCTCCGGCAGGGATCAGGCCAATGTGATTAAGGCACTGATTGATGAACGCTTTACCGCAGAGAAAAATATCAACGTGAATGTAATGCTTGTAGATATGAACACCTTATTACAGGCAACCTTATCCGGAGAAGGACCTGATGTCGCAATTCAGGTTGGTAACGGCGGAGTTGTGGCAGCCTCCACGGGCACAAACTATGGCTCCAATGATATACCGGTAAATTACGGAATCCGAAGCGCGGTGGTGGACTTAACGAAGCTGGCCTCCGAGGAGGAATTAGCGGAGGTGAAAGGGAGATTCAGAAGCAGCGCACTGGAGCCCTTTACCTATGAGAATGCCCTGTATGCATTGCCGGAGACACAGGTGTTCCCAGTCATGTTCTATCGTAAGGATATTCTAAAGGAGCTGGGAGTAGAGGTTCCTGAGTCCTGGGATGATATGAAGGCCGCTTTGTCCGTTCTGAATGAAAATCAAATGGAAATAGGAATGCTTCCCGCTGAGAGTATCTGGGTTTCGCTGCTGTATCAAAATGGCGGTAAGCTATACACAGAGGATAACAAAGCTTCCGCTTTGAATCAGATTGAAGCAATCAATGCCTTCCTGGATTATACCGAGTTTTACACCGACTATAAGCTGGATCGTGAGACCTCTGCGGAACAGCGGTTTAGAACAGGTGTGGCGCCAATTATCATTGCGGACTTTACCACCTATAACAATTTTCAGGTTTCCGCACCGGATATTAAGGGCTTATGGGGCTTTGCACCAATTCCAGGTATCAAAGGGCCGGACGGCGTGATCAACCATGCCAGTGCAAGCACCGGACTGGCTTGCATGATGATGGACAAATGCAAGGACAAAGAGTCAGCCTGGGAGTTTATGAAATGGTGGACCTCTGCCGAGGTTCAAACAGCTTACGGACAGGAGATGGAGGGGCTTATGGGTGCTGCTGCAAGATATCCAACCGCCAACATAAAGGCATTCCAGTCCCTGCCTTGGCCTACGGCGGATTATAATGCACTGATGGAGCAATATGAACAGGTGCAGGGGATCAAGCAGGTGCCTGGAGGTTATTTCTCCTGGCGAAATGTAAATAATGCATTCTACCGGGTAGTTGTCAGCGAGGGTGCCAATAAGCTGCAGCCCAGGGAAGCCTTAACGGAGTATATTCGTTACATAAATCAGGAAATCAAATATAAGAGAGAAGAATTCGGGCTTAATTCCGATTAAGCAGACCAATTCAAGCAGGTTAATTTAAGAGGATCAATTTAAGCGGGTCAACTTCTGCTTAGCATTGAAGGGAGTATCAAGTCAATGGATAAAATGAAAAACTATATGAAGGATATCAAAAAGGACAAAATGTCATATATCCTGATAGCGCCTTATATGCTGCTATTCTTTCTCTTTACTGTTCTACCGGTATTGAGCTCGATTGTATTAAGCTTTACAGACTTTAATATGCTGCAGCTGCCTGATTTTGTAGGATGGAAAAATTATTTAAAGCTTTTGCTGGATGATGATATTTTTCTTACAGCTTTTAAGAACACCTTGATCTTTGCGGTAATTACGGGACCTGTCAGTTACTTTATGTGTCTGCTGTTTGCATGGATTATTAATGAGTTTAAGGGAAAGCTGAGAGCAATCCTAACCCTGGTGTTTTATGCACCCTCAATCTCTGGTAATGCCTTTATGATATGGCAGATTATCATTTCCGGAGATCGTTATGGATATCTCAATGGATGGCTTATGAAATGGTCCTTCCTGTATGAGCCGATTCAATGGATGAAAAAGGAACAATACGTACTTCCCATATTAATTGTAGTTCAGCTGTGGTTATCCCTGGGAACTGGATTCTTGACCTTTATTGCCGGCCTGCAGACCGTGGATAAATCATTATACGAGGCAGCAGCGGTCGATGGTGTGAAAAACCGCTGGCAGGAGCTATGGTTTGTTACCCTGCCGTCCATGCGTCCTCAGCTGATGTTCGGTGCAGTGATGCAGATTACACAAGCCTTTGCAGTGGCAGATATCTCGATACAGCTTGCCGGAAACCCTTCCGTCAATTACTCCGGTGCAACCATTGTAACCCATTTGCTGGATTACGGCGGCGGAACCAGGTATGAGATGGGTTATGCCTGTGCTATTGCGACGATATTATTTCTTTTGATGATTGGAACCAACAATGTAATACAAAGAATACTGAGGAGGGTAGGGGACTGATGGCCAGAAGAAGGAATTATTACAAAAAGCCGTCCAAATGGAGGCTGAAGCATGGGAAAAGACTGAACCGTTCCAGAGCCGGCAATGCAACCCTATTTATTCTGATGGGTATATGTGGTGTGTTTATGGCAATGCCATTGGTGATGATCGCGAATAATTCACTTAAGCCCCTGGATGAACTTTTTAAATATCCCCCCGAGATTTTCGTACATAATCCTACTTTAAGTAATTTCAGTGATTTGTATGTGCTGATGTCGAATTCTTGGGTGCCGTTTACCAGATATATTATGAATACAGTGTTAATTACCGGAGGAGGAACCATAGGACATGTAATATTAGCGTCAATGGCAGCCTATCCCCTGGCAAAGCATAATTTTCACGGTAAGAAAATGATATTTAAAATGGTGGTTCTGTCCTTGATGTTCAGCTATAACGTAACAGCGATCCCGAATTATATGATTATCTCCTGGATGGGGATTAATAACACTTATCTGGCGGTTATTTTACCTGCCTTCGCCTATGGACTGGGCTTGTACCTGATGAAGCAGTTCATGGAGCAGATACCGGATTCGCTGATTGAATCCTGCCGGCTGGATGGAGCCGGAGAGTTCACAATATTTTGGAAGATTATCATGCCCAATGTTAAGCCAGCCTGGCTGACCTTAGCCATATTTCAATTTCAAACGCTTTGGGCGAATACCGGCAGCGGCTTTTTGAGGAGCGAGGAATTAAAACCATTACAGCACGCTCTGTATCAGATCAGTGCCGGAGGTGTGGCCAGACAGGGTGCTGCGGCTGTGGTTCAGCTGATTATTGCTGCAGTTCCGATTACGTTCTTCATTATTTGTCAAAGCAATATTATTGAAACAATGACAACATCAGGAATGAAGGAATAGGGTGGTAGAGAATGGGAACAAGGATGAAATACCGACATGCAATATGGAGCTTCCTATTAATATTAATAATAGTATTAACAATGTCTGAACCAAGAACAGTAAGTGCAGGAGAAACCTTACCCTATGATACTTATACCTATGATTATTATGGAGATGCAAGGTATACACCGGCGGCATATGTTCCTCAGGCAGCCATCGGTGGTGAAGGCTGGGAATGCGGGCCAATGAAGAACCCTATGGATCTGACTGTTGCGGAGGATGGCACAATCTATATTGCAGATACGGATAATAATAGAATTATTATTTTAGATCAGCTTCTTCACTATGAGGGAGTAATCACAGAGTATGACTATCAGGGCACAAGAACGGCTTTTCAATCACCGGGGGGTGTTACAACAGCAGGAGAGCTGCTGTATATTGCCGACACCGGGAATCGAAGAGTTATTGCACTGAATGAAAAGCTGGAGACAGTCAAGATCATAGAGAATCCCCAATCGGATGTATTGGGTGAGGGATATCTGTTCGAGCCTATGAAGGTCTCGGTGGATTATGCCGGGAGAGCATATATCATCGCAAAGAATACCTATCAGGGTATCTTGTCCTTCAGCGCACAAGGGAGCTTCCGGGGATTTACCGGTAAGATTGAGGTGAGCTTATCCCCCTATGAAAAGATATGGAGAAAGCTTACTACCAAAGCGCAGCGAAGTAAGCAGCAGCTGTACATTCCAACGGAGTTTACCGGTATGGAGATTGATGAAGATGGCTTTATCTATGCTACCAATATTGATAGCAAGGGGATTCAGTCCATCCGGCGTCTCAATCCCAAGGGAGAGGATGTTATACAAAAAAGTGCAAAGGAACGTCTGTCCGGGGATTTGAATTGGAGATTCATGGGAGACTACTCCGGACCCTCCAGAATCGTGGATGTGGTAATCCGAAAGCAGCGGATCTATTCCGCAGTCGATGCCCAAAGGGGAAGAATTTTCACCTATGACCATGAAGGCAATCTATTATACATCTTTGGTGGAATCGGTACGCAGACAGGAACCTTTACAAAGCCTGTGGCGATTGAAGCCCTGGGGGATGATATATTGGTACTGGATGCAGCCAAGAATTGTATCATGGTTTTTAATGCTACCGAATACGGCGACTGCATTAATAAGGCAGTCGGCTTCCGGTATGATGGAAATGAGACGGAATCAGTAGCTTATTGGAATAAGGTATTGGAGCTGGATAACAATAATGAGCTGGCGAATCTGGGACTTGGGAAGGCATATCTGGCTTCGGGTGATAATAAAAAGGCAATGTCTTCTTTTGAAAAGGCGAAGAATCGGCACTATTATTCTATCTCCTACAAGCGCTACCGTAATGAACTGCTGAAAAACAATCTTAAGTTTGTCTTTACCGCAGCCGTGGTAATATCCTTAGGCTATTTACTGATAAGAAAAGAAAGAAAAATACGGAGGGTGAGATATGAGAAAAAAGGTTAAGCACTTATTTTATTCGCTGGCTCATCCTGCGAATGGGTTTTATGAGATTCGTCATGAGAAGAAAGGCAGTATTTTCCTTGCTTTCGTACTGGTTTTATTATATGGAATTTCATTTTCGGTGAACCGGCAATATGCCAGCTTTATTGTGAATGATGTAAATCCCTTATCCATCAACAGCTTCATGGAGGTTTTGTCAGTCATTGCTTTGTTTTTCTTGTTTGCAATCGGCAATTGGTCCATCACCTGTCTTATGGAAGGGGAGGGCAGATTGGTGGATATTCTGACCATTACCGGCTATTCCCTGCTGCCCATGGTACTGATGTATCTGCCGTGTACTCTTTTATCACATATTGTTGCTGAGAAGGAGGAAGCATTTTACTTTGTATTGATCGGAGCCTCTATTCTTTATTTTATCGTACTTGAGGTGATCGGGTTAATGACCATACATAATTTTACCTTTGGTAAAACCCTTGTAATTATCCTGTTGACGATCGTGGCTATCTTTGTGATTTTATTCCTGCTTCTGTTACTGGTTTCTATCGTACAGCAAATCATGATGTTTTTCGGTGGAATCTATGATGAATTAATGTTAAGGGCATAAGGGGTGAGGAAGAGTATGAATCGTATAACAAAAAAAAGGTTAACACTTGCGGCAGTAATTGTTACACTCCTTGCAATCGGAATTCTATGGTTTGTCTTCAAGTATATGCTGGTCGATGAGTATCGGCAATATAGTAAGGGCTACACCGTGGAAGCTGCCCGGGAATTTCAGGAGTTAAGTGACACTGGGGCAGGAATAAAAGGCTTTGTACTGGCGGCTGAGAATAACAATTATAAGCTCTATACCAATTTGGAAACCACAGAAATTGCACTGATGAAGAAAGCGACCGGCGAAATTGTGTATTCAAACCCACAGGATCGTGGGGAGGATCAGATAGCGACGACTGCCACCAATCAGAACGAATTAAACGCTACGCTGGTAGTGAAATACTACAACTCCGCCAGAACCAGTGCAACCATGACCAATTATGAGATGAGCATTCAGAGCCAGCAATTTACAACACAGGCGCTGGAAGATGGAATCCGCTATGTTTATACCCTATCCGATTCCAGTAAAGGGACGGGGATTGTTCCATTGCAGATTTCGCTGGAGCGGATGGAATCAAGAATTCTTTCCAAGCTGTCGAAAAAAGAAAGTATGACCTTTACCGGTGCTTACAAACAATCCGATGGGATGTATATTTTGACGGAGAGTGCCAAGGGTGCTCCGATTACGATAAGTAAATTGACAAAACTTCTTGAGAAAGCCGGGTATACCGAAGAAGACTTGCTGATCGATAACCCGGAGACAGAAGATGATAAGGTTGGCTTTGTGATTCCTCTGGAATACCGGTTAGTGGAGGATGGACTAAAGGTATCGGTGCCGACAGGAATGATTGAGGAATCCGGGAATGCCAGCATTTACCGAATTCAGCTGTTGAAATATATGGGAGCGGAAAAGACCGGCGATGGATCGGGCTACATTCTGGTGCCGAACGGTTCAGGCTCTCTGATCAAATTTAAGAATGGCGGCAGTACCCAGATTGGCTACAGTCAGTATGTCTATGGGACAGACCCGGTGAGTCAAAGCTATACTGTCGTTGAGAATACAGAGGATGTAAAATTGCCTGTGTATGGTATTAAGGGACAGCAAAGCTGCCTGTTTGCAATGATTATCGGGGGTGATGCTCTGACGAGTATCAATGCGGATAATGCCGGCAAAACAACAGAATATAATAATGCCTATCCTGCCTTTTCTCTTCGCGAGATGGAGCTTTTGAATATGTTCGGTATCAGTGGCATGCAATCAGATACACCTTCCCTGGAAAAGAATTTGTATAATGTGAATCTTGAAGTGCAATACACCTTACTAAGCGGGGAAGATGCTAATTATTCCGGTATGGCTAAGTATTATCGGGATTATCTTCAGAAGAAAGAAGGACTGGGTGAGAACCTTTCACTTACTTCAATTCCCCTCTATCTGGAACTGATCGGAGGAGTTGAGAAGAAGGAGCATATTCTTGGAGTTCCCTATATGGATGTATATCCGATGACCACCTTTGAGCAGGCCGGAGAGATTGTTGCAGCACTACAGGAAAAGGGAGTCTCCAATATTCGCGCCAACTATATCGGTTGGTTTAACGGGGGAATCTACCATGATGTGCCGGATAAAATTAAGCTGATGAAGGAGCTTGGATCTAAAAAGGATTTGGAACGACTGACGAATCAGCTTGAGGAACAGGGAGGAAAGCTCTATACCGAGGTTGCTTTTCAAAAAGTGCCCACTACCTCAAAGCGTTATCAGTATAAAATACAATCCTCCAAATACTATTCTGGATATGTTGTGTCACTTGGTGCCGTTAATCCAAGCACCATGCGTCAAACCAGTGCTCTTGGCTGGTATAATGAGCTGCTTTATAGTGTGCTTTCTCCGAGATTTCTGCCAAGGTATGTGGAATCCTATACGAAGCAGCTAGAGAAGGTGGAGGTCACTGGAACAGCGTTAAGAGATCTGGGTTCTGTATTGGCATCGGATAAGAAGAAGAACAGGCTAATTGACAGAAGTAAATCCCTGGATATTGTAAAGGGCATGCTTGCTAAGCTCCAGGAGGGAGACAAAGAGGTATTGGTGAAGGGAGGCAATGCGTATTCCTTACCATATGCGGATGATCTGACGGCAATCCCCATGAATGACAACAGTTTTACCATCATCGATCAGGAGATACCGTTCTATGAGATGGTGATCCATGGAATCAAGCCCTATGCCGGTCATCCTCTGAATCTGGCTTCTAATTACGATCATGAACAAATTTTACTACGTTATATCGAATATGGTGCATACCCGAACTTTACCTTGTCCTATCAGGATTCGAGCAGCATCAAGTATACCTCCTCAGCAAACTTATATTCCGTTCAGTATACGGCATGGCTGGATAAGGTTAATCGGCTTTATCAGGACTTAAATCAAGTTCTTAAGGAGGTTGCCAATGCAAAGATGATCTCCCATACCTTGCTAGAAAACGGACTGGTGCGAGTATCCTATGACAATGGTATTACGATCTATCTTAATTACACCCAGGAAAGGCTAATGGATGGTGAGACAGCTGTGGAAGCCGAAAATTATCGGATGATAGGAGGGATGCAGGAATGAAAAAAAGAAAAAAGATCCCTCTTTCAACAAAACGGGCAGCAGCCGGATTTTTGTTTTGCTTGCCCTGGTTCCTCGGGTTTATCTGGTTATATGCCAGAGGAATTTTTATGGCGGGAAGATTTAGTTTAAGTGAGCTGAAGCTGGCAGAAACGGGAGGCTTTAACCTTCATTATGTTGGTTTGCAAAATTATCATTTTGCTTTTTTTGAGGATTCCCAGTTTAATCAATTGCTGGTGGCTGCGCTCCGGGATATGGTGATTGATGTTCCCCTCATTATCTTTTTCAGCTTATTTGTGGCAATTATATTAAATGGAAAAATAAAAGGGCGTGCCATAATACGTGCGATCTTCTTCCTTCCGGTAATCATGAATGCAGGGGCAATTAATGATGCTCTTGAACTGGCAAAGATGGCGGCCTCTGGCGGTGTACCGGCCGTATCCTCCGAAGTGTCGGGAATGGGCTCCAGCTTTAATATTTACTATCTCCTTTCCATGTTTATCGAACTTGGAATGCCTGAAAAATTGATTATGTACCTAAGTACGGCAATAACAAGAATTTATGATATTATCCAGACCTCGGGAGTGCAGATCATTATATTCATTGCTGCATTGCAAGCGGTCAGCGGTTCCATGTATGAGGTGGCGAAGATAGAAGGAGCAACCGCCTACGAGACCTTCTGGAAGGTTACGTTACCGATGGTATCGCCCTTAATACTAACCAATGTGGTATATACAATTGTGGATGCTTTTGGCAAGAGTGAAGTGGTAGAACGAGCCTATACGATGGCTTTCGAAGGGCAGAAGTGGGGTGTGAGTGCGGCCATGAGCCTAACCGCTACGTTAGCCTGCTCCATCGTACTGGTCGTTGTGGGAATGCTTCTGTCGAAAAAAGTATTCTATTATAATTAGGAGGTAGCGATGGGAAGTGAGGTAGTAACTAAGAAAAAAATTGACAGGAAGATAAATAAGCTACAGGATCTTAAGTCGCTTTCTTCAAAGGAAGAGTTTACTGATAAGCTGAAGCATCTATATGTGAAGCAAAAGAGCAGAATTGCTGTCATATTTAAGTATTTGGTGATTATTTGTATCTCATATATCATTTTGTCACCAGTGGTGGTAATCATCACGAATTCATTCTTCACACCAAATGATGTATATTCCCCGGTGGTATCACTGATACCGGAGGAGGGCACGCTGCAAAATTATATCTTAAGCTTTAAACGACTGGATTATGTAAAAACCATGGTGTTCACACTGCTTTATGTGCTATCGATCACTGGGATTCAGATCTTTATCTGCTCGATGACCGGCTATGGTTTTGCCAGATTCGATTTTCCGTTTAAAAAGATTATGTTTGCATGTGTGATTCTAACCTTTGTCATACCGGCCCATACGATTATGATTCCGCTCTATATGACCTTTCGAAATATAGATTTTTTGGGACTGGTAACTTTGGCTACAGGCAGCCCTGTTAATCTGCTGGGAACAAAAGCACCGATGTATGTCATGACCTTACTTGGGGTGGGTTTGCGCTCGGGACTCTATATCTACATATTTAATCAATTCTTTCGGGGACTTCCGAAGGAGATTGAAGAGGCAGCCTTTGTCGATGGGGCAGGAATGCTCTATACCTATTTTAAGATTATGCTGGTAAATGCGGTTCCGGCGATTGTTACCTGTACCGTATTCTCAATGGTTTGGCAGTACAATGACAGCTTTTATCCCGGATTGTTCTCCATGGATTCGAAGTATATTCTCAGCATGAAGCTCAGTACACTCCGGACAACAATCGAATACATCGAGAAAATTATGGACTCAGCGATCTCGCAGACCTATGTCTATGCCGGTGTATGCATGGCCTTGGTACCAATTATTATTATTTATCTTATTTTACAAAAGTACTTTATTGAAGGTGTGGAACGAAGCGGAATTGTGGGGTAATTATTTGCCCGCTTCGAAGGTTCTTTTGCAAGGGAATATCTTACCAGGAAAAAGGGGTATAACCCAAACAGCGGTTATGTGCCTTTCGATAAAAAATTAATTACAGGAGGTTTGTTATGAAAAGGTGGAAAAAAGCAATTTCAGTACTAATGGCGATCTGTATGCTGGCTTCAGTTACAGCGTGTGGCGGAGGGTCAAAGGAGAGCAAGGAGACAAAGAGCCCTGAGGCGACAACAGCGCCACAGGAGCAACCGGAGGCAACTCCTACGCAAGTAGCAGAAAAGGAATACACTGGCTTTGAAGCAAAGGATCTGGGTGGAAGAGTTATTAAGATCGGTTCCTTCTATGATTATTGGATGGACAGTGATTTCAAGACCATTCAAGATGTGGAAGCAGCTGGGATTAATTATTCCAATGCAGCAATTATGCAGATGCAGTTAGACAATCTTGCTGCTTTGTGTGAAAAATGGAATTGTAAGATTGAATGGGTTAACTTGGGCTGGGATGGTATTCAGCAGAGCATCAATACCTCAATCACCGCAGGAACACCGGAATGTGATATCTATATCTGCGATTTACAGTTCGCACTGCCGCCTGCTTTAAATGGTTATGCAAGTGATTTAAAAGAAATCTGCCCTCCGGATGCAGATGTATTTACGGATAATCTTGTATTTAAGCCCTATGATGCTCTTGGTAAGAATACTTTATTATTCTATGATGCAAGCGGTTATCCTACTGGTGGATATTTCCTTGGCTACAATGCGGATATGCTGGACTCCTTGAACCTTGAGAGACCGGAAGAGTTAGCGAAGAAGGGTGAATGGACCTGGGATAAGTTTGCAGAATATATGAAGGTTTGTACACAGGATACCGATGGTGATGGTAATCCGGATATTTATGGATACGGAAGCGCCTGGAATAATACCGTGGATGCCTTTAAAGCCAGCAACAATGGTGTTATTGCGAATGATTTGACTGAGAAGTTAAGTACACCTCAGGTAAAAGAAACCTTCGAGTTCATTCAGAAGCTTTATGTAGAGGATAAAACAGCAAGACCGATGCAGGAAGTATGGGAAGATAATCTGTATGGCTGGACGACTGGTAAAACCGTGTTTGGTATTGTACAGCCTTGGCAGATTGATATGCAAAAAGGAAAATATGATTTCCAGCTTAGAATAGCACCTATGCCGGTAGGACCTAGTGGCGACGGCTCAATGACACCTCCGTTGGTGTTCAATACTTACTTTATCTCAAAGGGTATTGAGGATCCTACCTCCGTATATTGTGTATATGAAGAATTAATTAACTGGTTCCATGATGACTTAGAATGGCGCGATGATCCTTCTTACCTGGAGCAGATGTTTGCAGATGAGGAGCAGTTTAAGCTGGCACTGGATCTTTCCAACAAAGCAATGGTAGATAACTGGAACTATATCGACCGTCAGACCTGGGCTACCTCAACGGTATTCTATGCAGTAATTAACGGTGAGATGACAGCAGCACAAGCAATTGATTCCTATAAGCAGCTGCTCCAGGATGAGCTTGATGTATATAAGAAGTAGGTAGTCAAATAATAGTCGAATAAGTAGTAACCGAATAAGTTAATGAATGAGTGAATGAGTAATTGAATGAGTAATTGAATAAGTTATTGAATACGTAATTGAATAAGTAAATGATAAGTAAACGATATGTAAACGAATAAGAAAAATGAATAAGTAACCTATACAAAGAACGTTTAAGATAAGAGAATAAGTGAGTTATTGATTTGAAAATGGCAATGTAGCTCTCAGCTGTCATTGCCATTTTTAACAATGAGATATGTGAAATGCTCTGCATTTCACACTGACGGACATTCGACCGTAGGGTAGCTCAATGCCGGATGTGAAATGCTCTGCATTTCACACTATTCTGCCTTATGATGTTGTGGAAATTGATTTCTTTTGCGATAGCTTGAAGGAGTCATTCCTGTAAGCTTTTTAAATTGTCTCATAAAATGAGTTTCGCATTTATAACCGCATAAATGTGATATTTGATAAACGGAGGTACTGGTTCCCTGTAACAGCACCTTGGCAAGCTGAATTCGACTATTGATTACATCCTCAATGGGAGTAACACCAAAATGCTTCTTATATAAATGCTGAAAATTGGAACGGCTCATGGTTAACTGGTGTGCAAAATTTTCAATACACCAATCTTCATAGGGAGTGCTGTAAATTTTATTCCGAATGATTGCCAAATTATTCAGCTGCTTATTATTGATTGGATTTGCTTGCAGCCTTCTGGCGATGGTTAAAAAGAACATGCGGAGAAAGGCATCCTCATACTCCATTTTAAAAGAAGATTCGGTATAGAATTCGTAGCTTAAGTTGTTGATCAATAAGGATAACGAGGTACCGAAATCTAAGGTCGTTAAGCAGTTCGTAGGAATATTTAGCTTGTCGAACCATACCTTGTCCTCATCCTCGAACTTGAAATGAAGCCAATCATTTGTGAAATGGGAACCCAGAACACGATAGGTTTGGGGGAAGCCTTCGGTATATAAGACAAAGGAATTACCCTGGGATATGACATCACCATTTCCAAAATTAAATATTCCGGGAGATTTCAGGAGCAGGAACAGATTATCTCCTGACCCGTTGGGGCGATCAATAAAAAAGTCAGAATCATGACTATGATTGAATGCAATGTTGCGTATGTACATAAAGTGAACCTCCATACGAAATAGTAGTATAACATAGTATATCATAATTTTTTAAGATAAAAAGTCAGTATGATTGATTTGTAAGATAGGCAAATAATGTTGCACAATAAGTCATATAAAATAGTAAATTGTCAGTAGATGCACGATGAAGGCAAGAAAAAACATCGGCATTTTACATAAAAATATATATAAAATGGAGCGTATAATGATTATAAAGATAAAAGATCAAGTTGACAAAGTGATTAACAGAAATGCCATCGGTTTGTTTTTTGAAGACATAAACTATGGACTGGATGGCGGCTTACATGCTGAAATGCTTGAAAACAGAGCCTTTGAATTTGTTGAAGCCTATGGTTGTGATAAAATATATCACACAAGACCGGCTGGAATGTATGGCTGGTATCCTTATCCCAAGGAGGATGCAGCTTCCATGGTAAAGTTGTCAGAGGCATGCCCGCGCAGCGACAAGCATCCCCACTATTTGGTGGTTCAAGCGAAACGACCGGGTGCTTCCTTCTCCAATAAGGCATACGATGGTATTTATATGCAGGCTGGGGGCGAGTATACAGTAACGATTTATGCAAAAGCAGATACCTATAAAGGAACTATCAACGTATCTGTTTGCAAAGGTGGAGTAACGATAGTGTCTCAAGCCTTCACGGTGACGGGGGGCGACAGCTGGGCACAATATACGGTCACCTTAACCGCCAGCCAGACCGTGACAAAGGGTGATTTTGTTATTACATTGGAGGAGGTGGGGGAGGTTTGCTTTGACTATATCTCCATGCTGCCTGCCACCGCGGTATTAGGATTATTCCGGGCAGATCTTGTTGAGAAAATGAGGCAGCTTAAGCCGGGGTTTCTCCGTTTTCCAGGGGGATGTGTCGTGGAAGGTGCTAATCTGGCAAATCGTTATCGCTGGAAAGATAGTATCGGGGCACTGGAAGAGCGGGTACCGAATTGGAACCGGTGGGCTGTACACGATAATATCTATCCAGAAGGAGAGAAGATCCGGTATAGCTATTACAATCAAACACTGGGTATTGGATTCTATGAACTATTTCTTCTGAGTGAATATCTGGGTGCAAAGCCATTGCCAATCTTAAGCACCGGTATTGCGTGCCAATTCCAATCTGAGGAGAAGGTGGATTTACAGCATGAGGACTTTTTAGAATATATCCAGGATGCACTGGATCTCATTGAATTTGCCAATGGTGATGCAGGGACGAACTGGGGAAGAAAGAGAATTGAAATGGGACATCCGGAGCCCTTTGGATTAGAGCTGCTCGGCATAGGGAATGAGCAGTGGGAGACAGAACAGATTGATTTTTACGACAGATATCGGTTGTTTGAACAGGAAATCCATAAAAAGTATCCACAAATCAAGTTAATTGGGACCTCTGGTCCCGACATAACCTCGGAAAAATATACTTCAGCCTGGGATTTTTACTATGCAGAGCTTGAGAGGAACCCTAATTTTGTATATGCGGTGGACGAGCATTACTACATGAGTCCGGAATGGTTTCAGAACAATGTGCATTTTTATGATAATTATTCCAGAAATATTAAGGTATTCGCAGGGGAGTATGCGGCTCACGCCGGGAATGGTATGAATCGACCGGAGCTGAATCATTGGGGAGCGGCCTTATCGGAAGCGGCTTTTATGATTGGACTGGAGCAAAATGGGGATTTGATTGAATATGCGTCCTACGCCCCTCTGCTTGCAAGAAAGGATTACGCCCAGTGGTCACCGGATCTGATATGGTTCGATGGGGAGAATTCCTATGGTACACCTAGCTATTATGTACAGGTTCTGTTCAGCGAATTAAGAGGAGATCATATCTTAATAACAGAAACGATGACAGAAAAGAAGACAGAATTAGATGATAAAGAGATTCATTGTAGTGTAACGGCCTCTGATGAAACGAATACCGTGTATATTAAAATTGTAAATACAAAGCCGGTGAAAGAATCAGTTACCTTGGAGTTAGACTTTATGGTTGAAGAAATGGGTGAGTTGATCGTAATGACAGGAGGCAGAGAGGTAGTGAATACCTTAGAGGAGCCATATTGTGTAGCTCCGCAAAAGAATAGTTTCCACTTTACAAACCATGGGAAACTGGAATTACAGCCGCAATCTCTATCGATTGTTGTACTAAAAAAGAAAAAATAGCT
>JAEWMZ010000321.1 GCA_023392995.1 Bacillota bacterium | reverse complement strand
AAAGCACCATTTCAAAAAGTCATTCGTGAATTTGCACAAATCACTCTCGTAACAAAATGCTTTAGAAGGAGTTAAAAAGCATTTTTTAGCTTGTTTTCCTATTTTGAAAGCCATTTGCCGAGAAAATTCAAACTATGTTTTGTGCATATTTTCGTGCAAAATAAAAATTTGACCTTTTGACACCCTAATCCTAGATAGGTAATTGCGAATCTCATTAACTGAATTTATTATATACACAACAAATACTGTTTCGAAGCGGAAACAAAGCCCGAAGGAAGTGTTGGAGCGAAGAAATAGCATCTGCTGTATATATAGTAATAAAAACTATACTGTTTCGCAATTACCAAAATAATTAAAATAGCAAAGGAGCAGATGTATAATGAGGACAGAGGAAGAAATGCTGGATCTGATTATCAATACAGCAAAAGATGATTCACGGATACGAGCAGTGTATATGAATGGCTCACGTACGAATCCTAACGCACCGAAAGATGTTTATCAGGATTATGATATTGTTTACATCGTTAATGAATTCGAAACCTTTACCTCCGATCATCGCTGGATCGATATCTTCGGAGAGCGGCTTATTCTGCAAATGCCTGAAACCATGCGTTATCCGTGTGGAACAGGACATTTTAATTGGATGATGCTATTTACTGATGGGAATCGTCTTGATCTGACACTGCTTCCAATCGAAAAGCCTGAGCTTATTACAAAGGATAGCTTGACGGTTGCATTACTTGATAAAGATGGCATTTTACCGCAGTTTCCTAAGGCAAATGATAGTGATTATGTCACGAAAGCCCCGTCTGAATTATTCTATCTGTCCTGCTGCAATAATTTCTGGTGGTGTTTGCAAAATGTTGCAAAAGGAATTGCTCGTAATGAGTTACCTTATGCCATGTTAATGTATCACCAGATTGTGCGCGAAGAGCTACACGATATGATTGCATGGTATATTGGAACAACCACCGACTTTCAAGTTTCTTCAGGTAAAATGGGTAAATACTTTAAGTGCTTTCTTCCAGATGAGGTATACCACCAGTATCGGATGACTTATTCCAGCAGCGATGAAAACGATATGTGGGAGGCCGTTTTTGCAGCCTGTGATCTATTCGGTTCACTTGCAATACCAGTTGGAAACTATTTAGGTTATACCTACAATAAGAAAGACGAAGACAATATGAGAATCTATCTTAACAATGTCAGAGATAGAATTTATTAGAGATAGAGTTTATCAGAGATAGCGTTTATCAGAGATTGCGTTTATCAGAAATAGCGTTTATCAGAAATAGCGTTTATTAGAGACCGCCCTTATCTTAGACGAATCTCACCAGAAACTATTGTAAATTCCTGGTTCCAGATTAAACACTAGTAAGAGCATGGTAAATATTACTTATTATTTGAATTTGACACACAGTTGTCATATTATTTGTAGTACACTGATATAAGAGATCAAGAAAGAGGCTCCCATGAAACACATTGCAATTTTGTCCGATACTCACGGTTTACTTCGAGAACAGGTCATAGCTGAGCTGGTAGCGGCTGATGTAACTGTTCATGCTGGGGATATTAATACTCCATATATATTGGAATGCCTTCAGCAGCTGGGAGATACCTATGCCGTGCGCGGTAACAACGATAAGGAATGGGCAGAAGCCCTGCCTGAAAATCGATGCATTACTATAGAAGATGTTAGTTTTTTTATTGTTCATAACAAGAAGGATATCCCGAAGGATTTGACTAATGTGGACGTGGTTATCTATGGGCATTCTCACCAATATAGCGCAGAGGTGATAAACGGTGTACTTTTTCTAAATCCAGGCAGCTGCGGGAAGCGCCGTTTTAAACAGGAGCTTTCCATGTGCCGTATGACTGTAGATCAAGGTCATTATGAGTACCAAAAAGTGCTGCTTCCTTATGACTCTCCAAAAGAAAAGTAATAATACAAATGATATTTAGGAGGACAACGGATGAATTTATTCAAGAAGCAAATGATTGCTTTCCTTTTAATTCTAGTTATATTTGCAACTGATATTTCAGCACTTAGTAATGGCTTTACACAGAAGGTAAGTGCAATTACCTTTGATGAGATTAATGTGCCGACTATGTTTCTTAAGCAGACAAACGGTGACCTGCAATGCACCTTGGTTGCCGCAACAATGTTGATTAAACGAGCGGCCATGCTTTCGGGTAATAGTGGCTGGGCCGATATTACAGTAGATAAGGTTAAGAGCCAGGCTTGGGTTGGAGGTGTGGGACTGAAATATACCTTCACCTACGAAGGAATCACCGTAAATAAAGCATCCTTTAGCTCTGATCCGGTAAAAGAATCCTTACAACTATTGCAGCTTCATCCGGAAGGAATCGTATTGTATGATCAGATACGTTCTCCCAGATCCCATGCCGTGCTGCTTACGGATTATACCAATGATATGTTTTATTGTGCCGATCCATCGGATGCCGTTCCCTACGGCAGAATCCCTATTTCCTCCGGCTTAGTTCAGGTTAAGGATGCGGAGTTTTACTATTATGTGACTAGTCCGGCAATATCTCCGCTGTCAACATCACCTTCTGCACCAGAAAATACGAGTATACCGGCTACCCAAGGAAATACCAATACTCCTGTAGCACAGGAAAATGCAAATAGTTCTATGACTCAAGAAAATATCGCGCTTCCCGTTACTCAAGAAAATACTGGCATATCTGTTACACCAGGGAATACTAATATGCCTATTACAGATATCAATACCTTTTCTCCTGTATTATCGCAGACAAGCTTTTATTACGATGGGTCAGAAAAAAAACCGACAGTAGCAATTACCGGATTAGTAGAAAATGTAGATTATATTGTTTTATACGTGAACAATATTAGTCCTGGCTCAGCAGCTGTTATTATCAGTGGTATTGGTCTATATTCCGGTACCATAGTAAAAAGCTTTGAGATAAAGGAAGTCATTCTCTCAGATTACATAAACGAAATTAAGGCTGAATTAACGAAACAGACATTTCAAAAGGGTAAGACAGCCGCGATCAAGGTAACGCTACCTGCTTTGATGAAATCTGTTTCCGAATACAGTGTTAATTCACCCGACACATATCATGAGGTTAAGATAAATTATAGCTCTGGAAACAAAAAAATAGCAGTAATAAATTCAAAAGGAAAAATTACAGGCAAAGGGAAGGGCAGCACAAGGATTAATATAACCGCTGAGTTAGCAGATGGGACAAAGAAGGTTATTACCTTTAACATAAAGGTTCAGTAAGTATAAGTTTCAGCAGTATAAAGTTTAACAGTATAAGGATCAGCAGTATAAGACTCAGCAGTATAAGATTCAACAGTACAAGACTCAACAGTATAAGACTCAACAGTATAAGATTCAACAGTATAAGGTTCAGTAATATAAAATACAGTAGAACAAAATACAGTAGAGTAGCAAAGGTCTCGCAGTATTATTGCCCGTAGTATTAAAATCAATAGTATTTAGAAAGCTCACCTTTGAATAAGACCTTGAACAAGAAAATTAGATACCAAGATACCAAAATGAGTGGGAGGACTCTAATGAACGCAGAATGGGCAGATTTGAACAAGAAAATGCAGGTACAGATAAAGAAGAAAGAAACCTTCACGCTAGCAATAGAAACCTTATTGGAACTTCGAAAAAGTTTAATGCAGGAAATATTAAGTTTCAGATCGGAACTTCCGCAGGAGGCTTTTCATGCAATGCCTTTTTTAAATGCAAATGGCTATCACAATAAAACCATTGCCTACTCCCTGTATCATATTTTTCGGATTGAAGATATCGTTGCCAAAACACTGATTGAAAAAAGTACTCAGACTTTTTTCTCAGGAAATTATCAAGCGAGAATGAACTCACCAATTACTACAACCGGAAATGAGCTAAAGAAGCAGGAGATAGCAGAC
The DNA here is from genome assembly GCA_023392995.1 of Bacillota bacterium. Classification (GTDB taxonomy): domain Bacteria; phylum Bacillota; class Clostridia; order Lachnospirales; family Lachnospiraceae; genus Mobilitalea. The sequence goes on along the minus strand of JAEWMZ010000321.1, from coordinate 15,524 downwards.
TTTTCATCAGAGCTAAATTTAGATGAATTATATGCATATCTCACTGACGTTGACTACGCTACAACGAAGTTATTACAGAGCTTAAGCTATTCTGATATGAAAATAAAAATGACGGAGGAAGATGCAAAAATCGTTCGTTCTTTAGGAGTCGTCAGTGAGGATGAGAATGCCGTTTGGCTCATTGATTATTGGTGCGGAAAAAACATACAGGGTTTAATTCAAATGCCCTTTTCAAGACATTGGATTATGCATGTGGAAGCAAGTCAGCGTATCAAGAATAAGCTTCACTTAGATTAATAATTTACTTGGACTGATGCCTCACTAGGCCTAATGCCTCACTTGGACTAATGCATCACTTAGACTAATTCTTCACTTGGACTAACGTTTTACTTGGGCTAATTTTTTACTTTGACTGATGTTTCACTTAGCTAAACAATTCATTCCGGTTCTGTCAGAAAAGGAGAAGGATAATGTTGAAAAAGCAATTAATTGGAATCATAATAATTCTTGTACTCTTAGCTTTATCCGCCTGTAACGCTTCGGATCAGTCGATTGCCGTAAAGAATGGAACATATTATTACGAGCAATCCGGTACGGAGCAAGGATTTTCTCCCTATGTCACAATATCCGATCATGATATCATATTTTCCTATGATGCTTTAAGTAGTTATATGCCAATAGGGACATATACGGTCGAAGATAATATCTTAACGATGACAACGGATGATAAAAAGTATACTTATATATTTCAACTAAAAAAGGATCAGCTTGTCTTCCTAAAAGATAACTCTTCAGCCCTTACTTTAATTAATCATAAAACAGGTATTGAAATAACAGACCATGCTGAATTTAATTTAGAGGATAAATAAGTCTAATTAACCCTTTGACGGAGATCGACAAAATCATGAAAAACTTAAAGCTTATAATGCAGAAACCAAGAACACGTTTCTTTCGCCGAGATACACGGAGCTTAAACAGCGCCTATTCTAAGAAGTTAAAATACAACTTCTTAGAACTTCTATTATCATTACTAGGACTCATGTTTACGGGACTGTTTTCCCCGTTTTGGATCGGTGGAACCTACATGCTTCTAACCGGACATGGAAAGGGCTACTCTATTTTCTAAAGCAATTTGGATATTTTGCTAAGTAATAGGCTTTGAATCTTTATAAAGATGAAGTGGGGCACGAGAATACTAAAATATACTTAAAAAAATATATATAATAAAGTCATAAAGGATCATACCGCCCATAAGGGCGGTTTTTCTATTTAATAAGAAACAACCCCTCTCATTGATCTAACAGGTAAATCGCATTACAATTCTATTGACCTAACAGGTAAATCACATTATAATACTATTAACCTAATAGGTAAATTGCATTATATTACCATTAACCTAATAGGTAAATAAAGCGTATTTTTCATAGGAGGTCTTTTCATATGGCAACAAAATTATTAGATTTAGAACCTCAACGACGTGACAATATCTTGAATGCAGCCTTAAAGGAATTTGCATTAAAAGGATTTGACGATGCATCCACGAATGTGATTGCAAAGGAAGCTGGGATTTCGAAAGCCCTGATGTTTCATTACGTAAGTAACAAACAGGAGCTTTTTCAGTTTGTACAGGACTACTTTACGGAACTGCTTGATAAAGAGTACACTGCAAAAATTGATTTTTCAGAAAAAGATATTTTCATTAAATTACGTCAATCCTATCTCCTTCAAATTGCTCTGATGAAGCAATACCCTTGGATTTTTGAATTCGGCAAAATCTCTGCTGTAGCCACGGCAGATCGATTAAACAACGAACTGAAGGAAAGCTCCAAGAAACTGCAAGCCTCCTGCGATTATCAAATGTTTTGTAACATTGATACCTCGAAATTCAGAGCTGGACTGGATATTGAAATATGCAAGCAGTTTATTCAATGGAGTAATATCGGTTTTACGAATCAAATATTAGAAGATATCAGAAATTCGGGCGCTTCAAATATAGATTTTGAGCATATTATCACAGCACTTGATAACTACTTCGACGAACTTAAAAAAGTATTTTATACATCAGCAGATGAATAGGAAAAAGCGATTTTTAATTCGTAGTAGGAAAAAGTTAACGCATGCCCGTATCAAAATCGTATTAGGAGTTGCGCTTGTCATCCTAATTATTATTTATGATACCATTAGCGGATGGGCAGAGAGGAGAACAAGAATGAATGAAATATATGAGCCGATCCTGGTAGAATTTCCTTTGCGAGGAGAATGGCTCGCTCCGAATACTCCAGGGACAAAAATTCCTAGTCACGGAACAGATCGACTGGGCAGTAGATACGCTTATGACTTTATACAAGTGGATTGGGAGCGAAAGGGGCAGCCGGCCTATCAGGGCAGCTTGCTGCAATATCTTCTTTTCGGGATGCCTATCAGTGATTATTACTGTTGGGGTAAAGAAGTATATGCGCCTTGTGACGGAATCGTTGTCTCTGCAGTGGATGGATATAAAGAACGAGAAAGAACGAAACTGCTTTCCGATTTATCAAATGCATATAAAAATGCACATTATTTTGATTCCCAAAAGCACGATGTCCAAACTGTAGCCGGCAACTACATTGTAATAAAAGTTAAGCACAAGGTCTATGCTGCACTTGTCCATCTGCAAACTGGATCTATTCAGGTTACCGTTGGTCAGCATATTAAAAAGGGTGATGTAATTGGAAAAGTCGGTCATTCCGGTAATTCCTTCGGTCCGCACTTGCATTTTCAGTTAATGGATAGCAGTGACATCTCTATTGCAAAAGGATTACCATGTGCTTTTGAAAAATATGAAATATGGAAAGACGGCGAATGGAATGGGGTTGCTAAGGGTATTCCCACAGATAAAGACCGGATCAGGTTTTATCCCTAATTCGATTAGTAACAGCAGGATTGCAGTAGAAATCTTAAGGTAATGTTAAGATTAACCATGTTAAACTGAAAGGTAGGGCAAATATAATGAACACACAACTTGAAGATAGCAGAAGTAAAAAAGAGAGGTGATCCCATGAAAAAAACGATTCTGGTTGTTGATGATGAGAAGGAAATTCGCGAACTTCTGCGATTATACATAGAAAAGGACGGCTACTTCGTGATACAGGCTGAGAATGGATTAGAGGCTCTTAAGCTGGCTGAGTCTACTCGGATTGATTTGGCTGTCATCGACATTATGATGCCGGAGCTTGACGGTTATCAGCTGATCAAAGGTTTGAGAGAGCACAGCGACCTTCCCATTATTGTTGTGAGTGCCAAAACAGAAAATCATGAGAAAATATTAGGGCTTGACCTTGGCGCGGATGATTATGTGACAAAGCCCTTTGATCCTCTGGAGGTTATTGCCCGGATCAAAGCCCAATTAAGGCGTTATAACACAGGTACGACAGAATCCGAAGCTCAGGTACTGACAGCAGGCGGACTGTGTTTGGATGTATCCTCTTGTAGCCTTAGCATTGGCAGCAAAGTAATCCCTCTTACTGCCACAGAATTTAACCTTATGAAGCTATTTATGCAAAGCCCAGGTCGTGTATATACTAAACAGCAGCTTTATGAAGCTGCCTGGCAGGAGACAGCTATTGTGGATGACAATACCGTGATGGTTGCCATCAGCAAGCTGCGCGGTAAGCTTCCCGAAGCTGGTATGGTATCCATCGGAACCGTCCGCGGATTAGGGTATCGCCTGGAGGTACATCCATGAAGAAAAAGCGCAGTTTCAAAAGAGTTATCATGCGTAGTTTTGTTGGCTATACCATCGGAATTGCATTGACACTTCTTCTATTGGAATTCTTATTTAGCTTATTTACGTGGAAGAACGGAATGAACTTCTCAGAACTGGCCTCCTCGCCTCTGACCGAGGGTACACAAAAACTGCAAATCGTACTTTCAGCCTTTTGGATTCTTATCACCGCTGCTGTATATTTGATAGGGATCGTGCTTTTTGGGCGCAGAATCAGCAAGAAGATTATGAAGCCCATTCAAGAAATGAACGAAGGCTTCAAGGCGGTTACTGCCGGTAAACTTAATACTACACTGGACTTTGAGACAGAAACAGAATTTAGAGAAATGCGGGATGCTTTTAATTTTATGGCTCTAAAGTTAAAAGACTCTGAAGAAAAAAGGAGAATCATGGAGCAGGAGAGGATGCGTCTTTTCTCCCATATTGCTCATGACTTGAAAACTCCTATGACAACAATCTCCGGATATGCAGGAGCCTTGGCAAGCGGTATGGTGGAGGAGCAGGAGAAGCAGCGGGAATACCACCTGGCAATAAAAGCGAAGTCCGGGCAGATGAACCAATTAATTGACCAGCTGCTTTCTTATTCCAAGCTAGGCACACCTGGGTACCAAATGAATTTTGTAAAAGTAGACCTAGCAGAGCTGCTTCGTGTAGCTTGTGCCTCTTTGTTTGGTGAAATTGAAAGTAAGCAGATGACCTTAGAGTTTCAGCTGCCAGACACCCCCGTTCTTTGTATGGCAGATTCCTTGGAAATCAATCGTGCCATCAACAATCTGTTAACAAATGCAATTCGCCATAACCCGGTGGGCAGTCAATTGTTCGTGAGCCTGGTGGATAACCCACATCGAATCGAACTGCAAATTGCCGATGATGGAGCGCCTATTCCGAAAGCGCTAGCAGGGAATCTATTTGAGCCTTTCGTCTCTGGCAATGCTTCAAGAAGTACTAACAGCGGAACAGGACTTGGACTTGCCATTGTTAAAAAAGTGATGGAGCAGCATTCCGGCGATGTTCTACTATTGGACGCTCCTGCTCCTTACACGAAAATGTTTGTCCTGCATTTTCCAAAAGTTTAGAATCCAGAAAACGAAGAGATTAGGTGAACGGAATTTCTCTCTCGTCCTGAATGATTTGTACCTGTGTTCTTCTAATATGTAAAATGGCAGAGCATTTCACATACTGCACCCGTGAGTTATTCTATGAATTAGCATATTATTTGGGCTTTTGCTGTTAAAACTTAAAGATACTCTGGATGAGAAAACGAATCTATAAAATATGGATAGCCGACCTTAGGTAAGAATAACTATGCTTTAAAGTCAGGGAAAGTATGAATATGAGATTGGTCTACAAAAAAGAAATGGATAAAACATTGGCGGCTATTAAGCTATGAATGGCTAACTCAATCGGCTTTTAAGCCTTGGATGGATAAAAAATTGTATAAAATAATGATACAAAAAGCGCGTGCAAAGGAATCGATTCAGTAACTAGCAAACCACATTTGGAAAGGGATGACTATGTATAAAAAAATAATCAAAAATGATTTACGAAAAAATAAATTGATCACCGCAACGATTACGGCGTTTATCCTCGTAGCAGCCATGCTGACCTCCTTAGCCGCATCACTAACCATTAACCTATCCGGTGCCATCGACAACATGCTTCTTTCCGCAAAGTCGCTCCATTTCATGCAGATGCATACCGGCGACGTAGATAAAGAACAATTGAAGACCTTTGCAGACCGAAATGAAAGCGTAGAAGAGTATCAGGTACTGGAATTCCTCAATATTGAGGGTGGGGAGATTGTGATCGGAGATACTTCCCTTGCAGGAAGCGTACAAGATAATGGTCTCAGTGTACAGAGTGAAAAATTCGACTTCCTGCTTAATTTAGACGGTGATGTCATACAGCCTGTCGATGGTGAAATCTATGTGCCGATCTATTACAGCCAGGAAGGAAAAGCATCCATTGGGGATACCGTAACGATCCATGGTATTTCCTTTACCGTCGCAGGATTTTTAAGAGATTCTGTTATGAACGCTGCGCTGATTAGCTCCAAGAGGTTCCTAGTGAGCCCGGCAGATTTTGAAAAAGTCCGTACGTATGGGCAGTTAGAGAACCTGATCGAATTCCGTCTGGCAGAGGATGTATCTTTTTCCTCCTTCGAGGCCGCTTATCAAAGTGCAGGCCTCCCGGCAAACGGTCCGCCCGCTGTCACTTACCCTCAAGTGAAGATGATTAACGGCATTACCGACGGCATTATGATTGCAGTACTGGTTTTAATCGGTATCCTTGTCATCCTTGTAACGTTTTTATGCATCCGATTTACACTGCTGGCGAAAATAGAAGAGGATTATAAGGAGATTGGTGTACTGAAGGCTCTTGGGATGCGGGTATCACAGATTAAGAAGCTCTACCTGGTCAAGTATGGTGCTATCGCAAGTGTTGCCTGCGCGCTGGGATTTCTGATTTCCCTGCCGCTTCAAAAACCTTTTCTGCATAACATCCGCTTGTACATGGGAGAAAGCGGCAGCCTGTTACCTGGTTTGCTCTGTGGGCTTTTGGGTGCATTCCTAATCTTCACAGTTATCCTGCTCTATGTGAACGGAGTGTTGCGGCGCTTCCGTAGAATATCCGCAGCACAGGCGGTACGGTTCGGCGCTCCACAGGAAAAATCAAAAGCAGCCAGAGGCTTTTGCTTAAGCAATAACATGCTCTTTTCCCAAAATATCTTTCTTGGAATTAAGGATGTTCTTTCCAGGAAAAAGCTGTATATCACCATGTTGATGGTGCTGATTATTTCCTCCTTTCTTATGATTGTACCGCAAAATATCAGCAGTACTATTTCTTCAGAAAGCTTCATCACCTATATGGGCATGGGAATTTGCGATGCTAATATCGAGGTGATGCGGACACAGGTGGAGGATGTTCTGGGGAAGGCTTCGGAAGTTGCGGGAGCACTTGCCGCAGATCAGAATGTTGAAACCTATGCTTTGTTTACCAGCAGGATGTTGGATCTGAAAACGGATGCTGGAATACTGGAGAAGCTGCGGGTGACCTTCGGCGACTATACAGCCTTTCCAATCACCTATTCCAAAGGCCGTGCACCGCAAACAGACTCGGAACTAGCTCTTTCTGTCCTTAATGCAGAGGATCTTGAAAAAACCATTGGAGACGAAATCATATTGATCGTTGACGGTGAAGAAAAGCCTCTGACGATCTGTGGGATCTACTCTGATGTAACCAACGGCGGCCGAACAGCACAGGCCATGTTTGACGTAACGAACAAAGATGCCTTGAGCGTTGGCATTGCAGTCACTTTTAGGGACCGCCAAAATGTATCAGCAGCAATATCACAGTACAGAGAACAATTTCCCTTCGCCAAGGTTACCGGTATTGATGAAACCATAACGCAAATGCTCGGATCAATACGGGATGCCGTCAAGACGGCTTCCGCCGTTGCAATCCTTACAACCATCCTGCTCATACTACTGGTTACAGTACTTTTTATAAAAATGCTGGTGTCAAAAGACCGTTATCCTATCGCCTTGCAAAAAGCAATGGGCTTCACTAGCAGGGATATCCGCTGGCAGTATCTTACACGCTCCATCACCGTACTGATCGTGGGTGTAATCATCGGCACAATTCTGGCAAATACGCTGGGAGAGCTTGTCGGTGTGGCAATTGTAGCTTCCTTTGGTGCAAGCACCTTCCATTTTATAGTGAACCAGTGGTTTGTCTACCTTGCTTCGTCTCTGTTGATTACAGTCTGCGTTGTCGCAGCCACTCGTCTAGGTGTTTCCAGCATACAGGCTTTAAAAATTTCCGAACATATTAAGGAGGCTTAACTTTATGAATCACATCATTACAGGTGAAAATATTACAAAAATCTTTGGTACTGGTAACGAGCAGTCAAAGGTACTGAACGGCGTCAACGTAGAAATAGCAGAAGGTGAGTTCGTTGCAGTTATGGGACCTTCCGGTTCGGGAAAATCCACCTTACTGTTCGCACTCAGCGGTATGGACGAAATTACAAGCGGATCGGTGAAATTCGGCGATACCGAATTATCTAACCTGTGTGAGAATACGCTTGCAGATTTACGACGGAGAAAAATGGGCTTTGTTTTTCAACAGCCCACAATGCTAAAAAACTTGAATCTTTTGGATAACATCCTGCTCCCTGCCACACAGGAGGGCAAAAAGCATACAGCAAAACTTACACAAAAGGCGAAAGCCCTGATGAAGAAAACAGGACTTGCCGGACTGGAAAACAGGGATATCACAGAGGTTTCCGGCGGCCAACTCCAGCGGGCCGGCATTTGCCGTGCCCTGATGAACACGCCGGAGATTCTCTTTGCTGACGAACCAACCGGCGCGCTCAACTCGAAGTCAGCAGAGGAAATCATGTCTCTGTTGGTGGATATCAATAAAGAGGGCACAGCCATTTTACTCGTTACCCACGATGCAAAAGTCGCAGCCAGGGCTGATCGGGTTCTCTTTGCCAAGGACGGGAATATCGTTTCCGAACTGCCGTTACAAAAGTTTGATGACAAGGATACGCAAGAGAGAGGGGAAACAGTACTTGCCGGGATGGCCGCTTTGGGTATTTAATTTTTATACTAAATATTTGATTCGAGTGTAAAAAGTCGGATTTATATCTTGAAATGAATATGCATGCATATATGTACACATATTCATTGCGAAAATTTTTGAATGACTTTTAACACTCGAATCAAGTTTTTAAATTTAAATTATGCTTTTTGGGATTTCCTTTGTTGTGCATGTACACGAATCATTAAGAATATTCCTCCCAATACAAGGTAGATTATCCGCGTAATCCAAAAACCAATACTCACACGAAAGGCTGGTTCCCCATCCGCTCCAAGGGGCAGTGATAATGGATAATTCCTGAAATACCAGCCTCCGAAGAAATCTAGATGTTCACCAAATCCACCGAAGCCAACTACCAATAGGATAATCATCAGCAGATACAGCAGACTCTGATGGATACGTCCTGCCAGATGCCCAATTCCCAAGAGAAAAAGCAAGCAGGGCAGCATGATCAGCCCAAAAGGAAGCAGGAGTGGGATGATATCCCTGTACTCAAAGACGGTTATATAAAAATAAATCCCAAGAGCAAAAATAGCAGAGTAGATAACTAGGTAACAAATCGTCACAGCAGCACTTCTCACCAGGATGTAATGTACCTTATTTACCGGTGTTGCAGTTGTTAGTATCTCTACCTGCTTTTCTTTTTTTGAATAGTAAATCGAAAGCAAAAATAACACTGTCACCGCGGAAATGGGTGTACAGGAAGCCAAATAAGCTCCAAAGCTCCAGAGCGAAAAGGGGGCAGTATAGGCAATCCCCGCAATCGTTTCCGTTGTAAGAATATACCAGGCATAGATACAATTTATGATAAGCAGCCCGATAAAAAATTTGTTCCAAAAAAGTCTTCTAAGCTCATATCCAAAAATTTTATTCAAGATCTAAATCCCCCTCTTTCAATCCGCAGGCATCCAAGAAATCTTGATAGGTAAACACCCGGCCATATATGAATTTTTTCTGGACAGCTTGTAAAATCTTGTCCATATTCTCTTCACCCCCGACTAGCTGCTCCGCTTTCAGGATCATTAAAGGCATACGACAGTATCTGTTGGTGGTCTCTGCCTGATACTTTAATTCCACTTGATATTTCTCAGGTAACTTACGAAGCATCTCAGGATGACGATTATAGTACTCGCGGTCTTGTTTATTCACAGCAGCTTGCCAGGCATCGATATAATTTTGCTGAGCGTAAAGTGCTCCGTATTTTTCCTTCATCAGACGATAGGTGGTATAAACATCCAAGCCTTCGCTGGACCAGAGACCGTCTTCTTCGCAAATCACGCCTAATCCGCCCCACCATTCATGGATGATCTCATGAGCGAACACTTCTGCAGCTCCGGCTCCTTTTAGCGGATTGCTCAGATTTTTCTCTGCGAATAAAAACTCACTCCATTCTACCCAGCCTTCTCCGGCGTTACCGCCATCGGCCCCGATGCCAGAAGCGCGTTGAACCATAAGAAGCTTCTGATCCTCTACAAAAGAAAGCGGCTTTAGATGCTTTGAACAATATTCCATCACTTCTGCAATTGCCTGGGGCATATTATATTTTTTGACGTTTTTATCATACTTTTTACTGTATAAAAGGTTGATTGTTGTCCCGGCAGCTTGAAATTCTATATTTGCGTAATCACAGGCTGTAATCCATCCAAGGGAGCCCTTGGCATCTTTTACACTCCACGTTTTCGTGCCATTGCTATTTTGGCTGAAATCGGTCATTATTTGATGGTCTACGATGGGCATAAGTTTTTCCGGGATCGTAAGCTCAAGATCGTATTGCTTCGGGAGCGAAAAACTAGTAAAACTAGGCACAGTAGCAGCGTTAGTAAGGGACACATAGTCCTCAGAACTACTGTTGTCCCAGGAATAAGGCAAGAAGCATCTTATCATTTGAGGAAGTCCCCGATAATGAATCATCAGCTTACCTCCATTCTCCTTTGGGATCGTAAAGGTTGTTGCCCGGTACTCATTGATATCGGTATCGTGTGTTTTAAACGTTACATTTTTTCCTTCATAGGTTATTCTGGTAATTCGATATCCAGGATCAAGCCAAATAATCATCTCCGGGTTGCCTAAATGATCAATTATGTACTCAGCGGTTCCGTTGATAATACCCGATGCTTCGGCAGTTAATTTGTAAGAAGCATGAGTGGCACTTGGTCCATAGGAACCGGACGGGCCAAATTTATTGTTCCATTCAAGTGGAGAATGATTAATATAAGGCTGCCATATCCATAGAGCCCCGCCTGCGCAAAGCAGCAGCGCTGAGATAAGTGGGAGATATGCCTTCTTAAGACCACGTACAAACGAGCCTGGCAAGCTTTTCTGATACCGGCGAATGCAAAGCAGGGAAAATACCCATATCCCAGCGGATAAAGTCAGCCAAAGAACTCTGGTATAGAAAGTAATACGTAGAATAAGGTCATTGGAAAAGCCGTCCGAAAAGCTGACAATAATAGGATTTAACCAACGAGCAAAGTAGTTATTCCGCATAAATTGGCTAAAGCTGAAATAGACGCATCCCGCGAATAATAATCCGGCAAGCTCAAGCCGCCGGGTGATCTGATACAGCGCTGAAGCCAATAGGATAGAAGTCCACCAGGTTGGCAGCATCAGTATAAGAAAGCTGATGGCATACAATTCTCCGTTAAATAGATAATCAATCTTAATCATGGTGTAGGGAAGATAGATCATCGCGCATACCAGTGTTGTTACGGTCGAAAGAGTGATAAGAGCAAGCACCCGGGAGAACAGCATATGTATCGGTGAAATGATGGAATCCAGCAGTACATCAGTTTTTGCACGGTAGATGCGATCCGATTCCAGCAGAGTGAGTAACGCCCATAGCAACGCACCAATCACGGTACCGGCCAGAACTGGATCAGCGATAAATTCGCTCGACATAGTACTATTACTATAAACCTGATGGAAAATCGAATAGCCGAACAAAGGACCGCATAAACTGAGAACCCCAATCACCCAAGTGAATTTTGATTGAATCAGACGCCGCAATTCTACATGATAGAGAGATAACAGCTTCATTGATTCATCGCCCCTCTCTCAATTTGATAGAGATAAGCATCCTCCAGCGTAGGTTCAACACGTTCGGCGAATTCCGGAATTTTTTTTGCTACAATCCGGCACTGGATACCACTAGCTACATTAATCTTAGAAACCACTTGGCAGCCTTCCGGAGTAGGATCTCCCAACTTAGATAAATAGACTCCCACATGACCCTTTGTTTGTTCAATTAATTCCGAGGGATCACCATCAAATAGAATTAACCCGTCATTGATAACAAGAACACGGTTGCAGATCGACTGCACATCCTCAACGATATGCGTGGAAAGTAAAACAATGGTGTCCTGTGCCATATCGGAGAAAATATTGCGAAACTTTACTCGTTCCTCCGGATCAAGCCCCACCGTAGGCTCGTCCAGAATCATGATCTGCGGATTACCCAGAAGAGCCTGCGCAATTCCTACCCTTTGTCGTTGTCCCCCGGACAGATTTTGAATGCGTACCTTTTTACTTTCTGTCAAGCTGGTGAGCTCTACCACCTTCTCAATTTCTTTCTTGTCCCTTATCCCTTTCAGCGCCGCCATGTAATCCATAAACTGCCATACCGTCAGTTCATCAAATAGTCCGAAGCTTTGGGGAAGATAACCAAGCATCGACTTTAAGTGTTTTTCCTGAGAAAGAAGTGCTTTCTCATCCAAAAAAATTTCACCCTTCGTTGGAACTAATCCAGCAATCAGCAGCTTCATAAGTGTGGTTTTACCGGATCCGTTTGGACCAAGGATTCCGATCATATTGGGGCTATCCATATGTATCGTAATATTTTGCAAAGCCTTTTTGCCGGAAGGGTAGATCATTGTTACGTCCTTTACATCAATTTGCATGCAGTATACCTCCTTATTCTGTTTCCTGCTATAGGAACTGCGAAACTCAGAAACTGCGTTAATTTATCATGCTGCAATTACCTATAGCCTACCAACCATCATAGCAGATATAGTATGGAGTTTGGGTGGAGAATTGTGTGTTTTCTATGGAGTTTGCTATGGAGCTTGCTATGAAGCGTTATCTATGGAGCTTTCTATACGGTTTTTATTACTTTAAATCCTGCTGTAAACATTACTCCATCTTCGTAGTTTTCTATACAATGAGACACGCGGTGGCTATCTAATATCATCCGCGTGATATAAAGACCAAGGCCGCTTCCACTTCGGTATCCGGTTCCTGTGTGCCGATCTCCGCGATAAAAAGCCTCAAAAAGATGAGGTAAATGTTCTTCCCCGATATGCGTACCCGGATTGGTTATTTTTAAAGTCACATTATCATGATGACAAGCAAGACGGATTGTAATCAGACTGCCTTCCGGAGAATAGATTGCTGCATTATCAATTACATTTTTAAATGCTTTTTTGAGTAAGCTCACCTCACCAAGAATCAATAGATTAGGCTCCAGCGCTGATTTTAATTGTATCGAACGGGATTCAAAGAGAGCAGCACTTTCTTTGATCGTAGCCTCTAAAACATCGGGAAGGTTAACGAGCTCCTGTATTTTCTTTTTGGAGCTATCAATATGAGCTACTGAGATGATTTCTTTAATAAACCCATCCAGCGATCGCAGAATTTCTGCCGACCTCGCCAGGTATTTCGTTTTATCTTTGTATACACCAATTTCTGCAAGCATACCTTCAAGCTGTCCAATAACGATTGCAACTGGCGTTTTAAGTTCATGGGACACGGCAGAAAAGAAGAGTACACGTTTATGATCTTGTTCCTTTTCGAGTGCTATTTCGTCCTCTAAGGCGGAGTTTTGATTACGTAATGTTGATAGTGCCCCATTTAGCTTGTCTGAAAGCTCATTAATGCTTTTTGCCAAGGCTCCGATTTCATCCTCCCGCAAATCCGGGCAGTACCAGCTAAAATCCAGTTCGGCCATGTTAGCCGCAATTTTACTCATTCGGATAATAGGACGGGTTGCGAATTGGGAAAAGAAGAAAGCCCCAAACAAGGATAGTGCTAAAATCACCCCCGCAACCCAGGGTAAGCTTCTAACAATAGCATTCTTTATTGCTTCGGAACGAGCTGCATTATAATGTACGATCAGAATATACTCTGTATCAGAATCCAGAAAGCGAAAAGGGTATTCCTGCCCTGGCTGATAGGTTTGATCATCTGGGGTAAGGGTAAAAGGATTGATCTGCCGCTCATTCTCATCCACTAAATATAGATCAGCACCGGAGTCCTGCATAAAACGTGCAAACAGCTCCCCGCTTTCTCGCGCATTGCATTGCCGCAGCTGCTGAACCAAAGCCTTTGAACTGATCGTAAGCTCACTTAGAGACTGTTTTTGATTTACAAATGGTAAAAACAAGCTGAATAAGGTATACGTGATTGCACAGAAGATAAGTAGGATAGCCAGAAGAGCGCAAAAGGTTTTTGAAGTCAGACTCCCATTTAATTTATTTTTGTAATTTATAGCCCACACCGCGAATCGTTTCAATGCAATCTTCAACTCCTAACTTTTTACGTATATTTTTTATATGAGTATCAACAATCCGCTCATCCCCATAAAAGTCATAGCCCCATATTTTTGAAAGAAGCGTTTTACGGGTGACGACATCTCCGGGTGAGCGCAGTAATTCTTGCAGGATCTCGAATTCCCGAAGAGTAAAATCAATGAGATTTCCAGCAATGCTGACATTATGGGTATTCATATCCAAGTGGATGTTTTTGTAAGTGAGATACTTTGTTTCAGAATGAGCTGATCTGCGCAGCACTGCCGCCACCTTATGCAGTAAGATAGGCATGGATACCGGCTTTGTTATGTAATCATCCACACATAAATTAAAACCACGAACCTGATGCTCCTCGCTATCCAGTGCGGTCAGCATTATGATTGGAATATTCGATTCCTTACGAATCAGCTCGCAAACCCCGTATCCATCAATTTTAGGCAGCATAAGATCTAACAGGATTAGATCGAAAACCTGCTTCTTAGCCATAACCAATGCCTCAACGCCGTCTTCCGCGGTAGTTACCGAATAGCCGGCGCTTTCTAAAAAATTTTGAAGGACTTCCCGGTAATCCGGATTATCCTCTACTACGAGAATTTGTGTCATAATTCCTCCCCTTTAAGAAAATAAACTCTCTTATACTTTCTCAATATTTGACAATATTTTTCTATTAAAAAGTTAACACTTTACCTTTGTATAATCAATACATTACATGAAATTTATAAAAAATAAGGAAGCAGTTGTTAACTACAATCGATATAATAACGATAAACTATGCCAGAAACGCCATGGGATTGTTACTCAGAATAAACCTTAAAACTATACTAATAACACCTTGGAATATATACTCAGGCTATGCTATAATATGTTTTGCATCATGTTTTTAAGCAGGCGGAATATTCGCGCTGCTTATTTAACAAAGCTACAGATTATCTTAAGCTAGAAGAAAGGAATGTTACACCATCGACCGGATTACCATACCAATCATAATTATTTCAGCATTTTTAATCATTCTTATCTATCGCCGTAAAAAAGCATTTCCTTATAAGACCACAAGCCTGCTATCCAAGGGAGAGAGTGTCTTTTACAGTTCACTGAAACCGGTATGTGACAGGCGCGGATATATTATCTGTCCAAAGGTTGGCTTGAAAGATTTTATTACGGTTACAGATAAAAAGAATTTTTATAAATGGTTTAGCAAGATCTCTCAAAAGCATGTGGATTTTTTGATTTGTGACAAGAATTTAGTCCCGATTATGGCTATTGAACTGGATGACAAAAGCCATGAATCGGAAAAAGCCCGGAAAAACGACTATTTCAAGGACACCTTGTATCAACATTTGAATTTCCCTTTAAGACGTGTGAAAGCTGCCCAGTACTATAAGCAGCAGGAGATAGAAGCACTCTTTTATTAAAATAATTAAAATTAGAAAAAGAAGTATCGAGTAGTACTTTGACGTTTTCTTCCGTAAGAAATATAGCGATTATTTTACCTGTTGTACATAGAGGAGTGCCTACAAACATTAGATGTCATTTCAACTTTTACATAGTGGAGGCTTTACAGCCATTAGATTTCCTTTCAATCTTTTACATAGGGGATTCCCTACAAACATAAGATTTTCTTTCATCATTCT
>JAEWMZ010000247.1 GCA_023392995.1 Bacillota bacterium | reverse complement strand
GATTTATTGAACCATTGAGTTGTATAATAAAAAATATCACTGAGATTGTCTCGGGTTAGTATAATACTAACTTAAGATAATCTCAGTGATATTTTATTGATAACAAGTCGAACTAGGAATAGCACATTATTGTGCTTATTTATGAAGCAAACTGCCCGAATTTTGTGACTTGTGAATGTATTATCCAGGGGTTATTCGTTGTTAAAATTTGATTTTCTGTTCATATGGATAGTAATTTTCTAAAATATCCACATCAATTTTTTGACCCTCATAGGCGGTACGCCATTTTTCAAAGTCAGGATTTACCCAAACAGTTCCATCGTCAAAAACAACCTCTTTGTTGACGTATAAAACATAGGCAATTTTGCCAACCTCTGAATCGTTGCCAAAAATGTTCAGTGACCATCCACCACGCACATCATAAGTTTCACCAGGCAAAATTTGCGTCGAGGTTTCATTCAGATAGAAATAAGTGCTTTTGGAATCGGTATCTAGGCTCCACCACTTTACCTTCAAAGGATTCCCAGCTTTATCAAAGGCAAGCATTCCGTATTGATAGCCCACAATTTCTTTCTTAGTGCCGTTGGTTATCGTATCGTGAACATAGGGGTGTCCGTCCTCGCCTTTGTAGCGGCGCATAAAAACATTTTCATAGACAATGCTCTGCTGCTCAGATGACACACCCTGTAATATGGGGCTGTTCGCGCTTGTGGGCTGTTGATTTTCTGCGCTTAGCTTGAACTCAATTATGCCCTTTACATTGCTGATTTTAGTCTCATTATTATTTTTAACAGCAATCGTTATTTCGCCACTAGTGGGGATCTGGAACGTGGCAGTCTTCCCATTTTTTATGGAATATAGATTTTGTGTCCCCTTGGATGTTGTGCATACGACAGTAAGCTTACCAGCTCCCGTCCAAGTCAATAACACGCGGCACTCTGTACCAGAAACAAGCTGCTGTGAACCAAGTGAGATTTTGCCCCCGGATGAAATTTCTTTGTCGTTAATACGAATCGGGCTTACGGCTGTTCTGGCTTGTTCCGCCGCCGCAGACGTATAGGCTCCGGCAAAAACTGTTCCACAGAGCAAAACCGAAGTTAGCACAACAGCCGTGAAAACAATCCATTTTGATTTGCGTTTATACTGCATAATGGCATACAACCTTTCTTTGATCAAATGACAATCCTCGTTTAGTGAAAGAGAAACAACCTTTTTTGGTCTTAATTGATTCACCGCGATGGAGTTAAGCAGAGTATCACCATAAGTTTGCCGTTCTGCATTACTTAAACAGGCTATCACGGCTTCGTCACACGAAAACTCACAGTCCCGATTAATTTGTCTACGTACCCAATAGACCAAAGGATTGAACCAGTGCAAACATACCGCAATTTCCACAAGCCATTTGTAAAGAAAATCCATGCGGCGATAGTGGGTTAGTTCGTGCCTGAAAATATATATAAGTTCGGAGGGTGGAATTGATTTAGCCGGAAGGATAATGGAGGATCTGATAATTCCTATTAACATCGGCGCCCGAATAAGCGAATTAGAATAAACAGGGATTCGTTTTTTGATTCCCATTTCTGTACGGACCGTCTCTAAGGCAGAGAGTAATTGCATGTCAACAACGACTTGACTTTCCGTTTTTACAGCTTTCACGAGCTGTCTATATAAGTAAACCTTTCGGAATAAAAGCGTCATTGATACAATGAGCCAAAGAACATCCCAAATGCGGTTATTCCAGGATAAGAAAGCAATGGGAGCTGTCGGGACTTTATAAGGACGATTGTTTTCCACTCCTGGCTCCTTGGAAGCTTCAGACAAAGTCATGAGGTTACTTTCCGGCATACCCTCCATCGGTGTATAATCTACCGCAAAGTGGGATTTTGCTTGTCTGAAAACACCGCCGACAATACTAATGTCAGGGCTTATTGGAATGAGTAATCGCAGAATAACAAGCAGCCAAATATAATATTGCCACGTCTTGCTGAATCGTTGTAAAAGCGGCTTTAACAAGATAAGCGTTACAGCGACCAGAGAGCCGGACAAAGAGAGTGACAACCAAAGCATTAGAAAATCATTCATGGTGCTCACCTGCGTTTTTCCATTGTATACGCAATTCATCTAAATCCTCTTGTGTGATATCGCTATAAGTGAGTAAGGCAGACATAAGCCCCTTCACATTGCCGCCATATACTTTTTGGATAAAGGATTGAGTTTTTGCTTGTGTGTACTCCTCCTTCGATATAACCGCAGTATAGTAATAAACCTCTTTTTTGTCTTGTGTCAATATTCCTTTTTTGACAAGCCGATTAACCAGCGTATTAACGGTTGGACTTTCCCATCCCTTTTGCCCGGTTAGAATAGCACGGATTTGAGAATAGGTTACAGGAGCGTTATGCTCCCACACTACCCGCATAATTTCCGCTTCGGCCTCTGAAATTTTGTCGACTTTTACATTCAAAGTACTCACCTCCATATGACAAGTGTTATATCATGTTTTCATATTACACTTGTTATATGCCATTGTCAAGCATTTATCTGAGAAAAACGAGGTGTAAAAGCTACCTTTTCACATTATCCGAGGGATTCGCTATCGGCAAGCAGGGCAAGTGTATAACGCTTGTAATTCTTGCGTATCTTCCTCCGCCACGCAAAAGTGCCGCCCTTTTTTCAAAAGACGGCGCTCTGCGTAAAGTGATGGCTAGTATTAATTTTTATGGGTCTTCAAAGCCCTGAATTGCAGTATTCCTATTAGACAGCTTATAGGTTGTGAGATCAGCATATACCATACAATTTACAGCATATAGCAGTAGTGAGCTGTGTAAATCATATAGCTCATAACATACAGTTTTAATCTTGCTGCTTAGTTACAAAGATTTTAGAATGGATGCTACGACAGAATAATGAAACAACCTCTTTTACAGCGACTAGGCTCTTATTGCCCAGCGCATCTTAGTGGAACGTGCCCGGCTATTGGAATTGCATTCTTCCTGTGAAGGTCTTATGAAATCAGGAGCTATCTCACGATACAAGCCTTCCCGGTGAAAACGCTGAAAAGACTTTTTGACGAGACGATCCTCCCCCGAATGAAAGGAAAGTATAGCGACACGTCCTCCCGGTGCCAGCGCCAAAGGCAGTTTTTCCAAAAACTCATACAGCACTTCAAACTCACTGTTCACATCAATTCGCAAGGCCTGGAAGCATCGTTTGCATGACTTTTTAATTTCATCAGTCCTGTCTTTTTCCGGAATAAATTTTAGCGAATCTTTAATGATTTGTGAAAGCTGATCCGTTGTTGAAAGTACTTTTCCTTTTTTTAAGTGATAAACAATAGCACGTGAGATTTCTGCAGCATAAGGTTCATCTGAATTTTCCTCCAGCATCCCCTGTAATTCATTCTGTGTAATTGTTTTAAGGCGTTCCGCTGCCGAGATGCCTTTGGAGGGATCCAGGCGTAAATCCAGAGGACCATCCTTTTTATAGGAGAATCCTCGGTCTGGATTATCGATTTGCATGGAGGAAACGCCCAAATCAGCCAATATAAAATCCAAGGGACCGGACTTTGCAACAATTTGATCAATATTAGAAAAGTTCGTCTGTACAATTGTTAACATTTCCGGGCCATAGCCTAAGTTCTCTAAGCGCTCTTTGGTGCGAGGCAATTCGATGGGATCTACATCAGTAGCATAGATATGCCCTTTAAAATCTAAGCACTTGAGCATCTCCAGTGTATGGCCGCCATAGCCCAGGGTTGCATCAAACCCAGTTTGTCCGGGCTGAATCTGCAAGAAGTCTAGTATTTCCTTCACACAGATGGAACGATGCATACCGGCAGGAGTATTGCCCTTTTGAATGACCTTTGCCACGGCATCGGCATATAACTCGGGTTGCAGTTCTTTATATTTATCTTTAAACTCTTTCGGATGAGTGCCTTTATATCGAGGTCGTCGTTGATGTTTTTGCTCTTGATTTTCCATTGCTACCACCTTTTATTTTTTTATTATCTTAGGTCATATAATATCAAATACAAGCCATAAAAGCAAACGCATTATATAGGAAGCAGAATATCTAAACATTTTCAAAAAATATTTGAAATATAGAAGACAATTAGGTAATATAGGTAAGATAAGGAGGATTACATCATGCTTAAATTTTTTAATGGCTACAAAGGCATGCCCAAAGGGTTGTACATAATATGCTTTTCAACATTGATAAACCGTCTGGGAGAGTTTGTAGTGCCATTTCTCTCCTTGTATTTAACCCAAAAGATTGGAATGTCTACCTGGGCGTCAGGAGTTATTGTTACACTTTGCTCGGTGATTGGCATTCCGGCTGCATTTATTGGGGGAAGAATAGCAGATATGTATGGCAGAAAGAAGATACTGCTTCTGGCGCAGGGATTGTCTGCCTTAGCCTTAATACCCTGCGCAATATCAGAAAACTCTGCAATTACCATTGTCTGTCTATTCATCAGTACTTTTTTTAATGGATTTATACGACCGGTGTTCAGTGCCATGATTGCGGATATGCTTCCCCAGGAGCAGCGACCAACAGGTTTTTCACTTAATTATTTGGCAATTAACCTTGGGGTATCCATCGGGCCACTGATCGCAGGGTTTTTATTCAATAATTATTTGCCTCTATTATTTTTAGGTGATGCACTGTCTTCTTTTATAGCGTTATTTTTTATATGGAGATATGTACAAGAGACCCATCCTTCGAGTCAAGATATAAAAGTAGTTGAAAAAGCGGAAGAAGAGGAGAAGGGGAATATATGGCAGTTGTTTTGCAAAAGACCCTTTTTGCTTATTTTTATACTGATTAATATTGTATATAGTTTTACCTATACCCAGCACCGGTTTTCCTTGCCGGTTACTCTTGACCATATTTTCAAGGAGCAGGGAGCGGTTCTGTTTGGCTATCTCATGAGTATCAATGCAATTACAGTATTAGTTTTAACATCCTTGATTACTATGGTTACAAAGAAAAATAATCAGCTAACCAACATGGTATTTGTAGGTGTTTTATATGCAATTGGATTTGGAATGATCACATTTACAAACAGCTTTGCCCTTTTTATATTATCGACGGTAATTTGGACAATGGGTGAAATACTTTCCGCAATCAGTTCGGGAGTTTTTATATCAAATAACAGTCCTTGTAACTATAGGGCAAGATTAAATGCCGTTACTAACATTGCCTATTCGGCTGGAGCAGCGGTAAGTACTGCATTTTCAGGGGTGTACATAGGCAATTATGGTGTAAGGAGTATTTGGCCGATTGTCTTTATGGTATCTATCGTGGCATCTGTCGCTATGTTTACACTGAGAAAGCATATGGACAGAGCAGGACAGCTAGAGCTAGAGTAGGTTGAGGCACACAGCATATGTATGAAGAACGAGGATTTGTATCGGAAGAACATGTAGAAATATCTTTGGTGCGGCTTGCACTGCGATAAAAGGATTGATGATGAGAACGCGGGGGATATTATATGAAAAGAATTCATTCGTCGGCTAAGAAGGGACATGATTGGCTGAAGTGGATCGTGAGCTGCCTGCTGGAGCTGTTTAAAAAGTATTGGATTGGGATAACCCTAGGTCTGCTTCTGATGATTGGTATTAACTATCGTTATGGATCAGTCTGCTTCAGCACCATAATGCTTGGTATTCCATGTCCCGGCTGCGGTATTACCAGGGCAGCTAAATTGATGCTGACAGGACACTGGAAAGAATCTCTTCATATGCATCCTTTATTGCCCCTAGTGATAGTTGGAGTAATCGGGTATCCAATTATAAAAAAAATATTAAATAACTATATATTATTTGTAAAAATTTATGTTATAATATCCTTAGTTATTTTTATTGGTTTCTATATTTACCGCATGAAGGTATATTATCCTGACGTACAACCGATGGTTTATTATAAGGATAATTATCTTTATAAGCTATTGGTATTTTTGCAGAGAAATCGAATTGGATAACAAATTATTTTACGTGGGAGGATAAAAGTAATGGATAACTATGGCGTACCAAACGGCACACCGGATGGGGTTCAATATGAAAAACCAATGAGTCTTGGTGATTGGTTAATCACGATTATTGTGCAGATGATTCCATGTGTTGGAATTATTATGCTCTTTGTATGGGCATTTGGCGAGGGGAATATAAACAGAAGAAATTATTGCCGTGCAAGTTTGATTGTAACAGCTGTAGCTGTGGTATTGGGAGTAATACTCTATGGTGCATTTGCTGCTATTATTTTTAGTGCACTAGGTTCTTATTCTTATTCCTATTAAAAATTGTTTATGAACAACTAGAATAGAAAGCCTTAAGAGATAGAATAGAAATTTCTGTTTCTTAGGGCTTTTATTAAGTTATTTACAAATACATTGCTTTCTATATCACTCTGATATATAATGAATGAAAATATATCAGAGTGATACAGAAGGGAAAAGATCTATGGCAAAATTATTATTTGTAAATACGAATTTGTATGGTCATATCAATCCGACATTGGCTTTAACAGCGGAGCTTGTAAGCAGGGGGAATCATGTAAGCTACCTTTGCTCAAAGGAATTTAAAGAAGAAGTGGTAGCTACCGGAGCAGAATTTATTTATTATGGAGAGAAACAGGATTTCTTTCTTACACATTACATACCAACGGACAAGCATCCCTTTTACACGCTGCTGGAGTATATGCTAAAATATGATGAAGCGCTGCTGCCCGTTTTAATGGCACATATTGGTGATAAGAATTATGATGTAATAATATGTGATTCTTTCTTTGGAGCAGGTTATTTCTTGAAACAAATACTGGATATCCCGGTAGTCAGCTCCCACTCTACCTTTGCTAGGAGTACCGCGCCTGTTCCTCCGCGAATGCTTGTGGCAGGTATTCATCCTCAGTTGGATGAATGCTACCGCGTGTTAAAGGAGATATGCTCCAAATACTTAATTCCAGAACCAGGTCTGGAGGAGCTCTTTATCGGAAAAGGAGATCTAAACCTTGTCTATACGACAAAAGAATTTAATGGGGGTATCGAGCAGGATGAGGAGAAATATGTGTTTACCGGGGCATCCATACGCGAGGAGGAGACGGAAGGAACGCATATGGGATTACAGTGTGCAAATGGGAAACGTGTTATTTATATTTCTTTAGGGACATTAAATACGAACTTTTTAGATTTTTTTAAGCTATGTATCAAAGCCTTTGCTAATACAGAGTACACAATTATTATGTCAATTGGAAAAAAGATAGAAATTACTGAGCTGGGTGAAATTCCCTGTAATTTTATGGTTGAACAATATGTTCCTCAGCTTGAGGTTTTAAGATTTGCCTCTGCATTTATTAGTCACGCAGGTTTTAACAGTGTGAAGGAAGCCTTATATTATGGTGTACCTGTGATTGCAATTCCGATGGTAAATGATCAGCATTTGGTTGCGAAGCGCCTGGTTGAATTAGGGGCAGGGGTTCCACTGAAGTTTGAAGAGATTACGGACGAGCTTCTTTTGAATACGGTAAATAACGTGGTTTCAAACGCGGATCAATATGCTGCCTGTGAAAGCATGGCCAATTCATTCCATCAGACGAATCTGAGCACAGCAGTAAAACGCATTGAGGCACTTTGTGAGTTATAGTATCTTACAAATATGTGGGTTCCTGAGCGAAACTTGGGTGGAAACCGCGTGGAGCAAGGAAACTTACTTCAATTGTATTAAAAATTCATTATCTACATACTTTCGCAATTGGATAATTGAAATATAGCAGAGAGGAGATCACCTTATGGCAATTAAGAATAAGTCAAGATATGCTATCCTAGGTATTTTAAATATTGCACCAGGATCTGGCTATGATATAAAAAAATATTGTGATACAGTGATATCGAATATATGGAATGAAAATTACGGACATATTTATCCTACGCTGAAAGCGCTGGAAGAGGAAGGTGTCATTGTGCAGCTCCCAAGAAATGAGGAGGAGAGAAAAAACAGATATGAAATAACGGAGAAAGGGCGGCAGGAACTAATGAATTGGCTGCAGGAAGAGACAATAAGCCAGCCTGTTCGTTCAGAATTTATGCTAAAGTTTCTCTTTTCCAGTAATTTGCCGAATGAAAAAGTAATTCAAATACTATCTGATTACCGGGAGAATCAATATATAAAATTACAGGAGAACAGGAGAATGCTTGATGATTTGCAACAGGGAATCAAAGAAATCTTATCTGACCGGGAGAAATATCTTCGTGCCACTCTGCGCAGGGGGATACTGAACCTTGAAAGTTCTATTCTATGGTGTGATGAAACAATACAGGAGTTTATTTAGAGTAGCGATAGAACGGAGGCAGAGATTGATTGCCATAGTGTAGGATGGGGACGGCTACAAATACAGTCCTGGAGTTTAAGCCTTACAGCACAAACAAATTGACGGACAGCCGATTTAACTAGTGTGCCTGATGCGAATAGAAAATGTTCGTTTTAAGCACTACAATGATATCGGATGCCCGTCAAATGTAGGAATGCCGCTTATATCTCCTTAACGAAATTTTGCGGTTGTGCCTTTCAGATTTTGTTCGTTCTATCTGGTTCTAACCTAAGTTCTTTCTTTCAATTATCTTGCTTTTGCTTCTTTATAAAGACTTCCAATTCGATCCCAATCAAGGACAGAATATAGGGCATTGATATAATCTGCACGAAGATTTTTATACTTCAGATAATATGCATGCTCCCAAACATCGATACCAAGGATAGGTACCGATTCACCTTTGGTTTCAAAGAGCGGATTATCTTGATTCGGACTTGAAGTTACACTCAGCTTACCGGATCGATCCGTAGATAGCCAGGCCCAACCGGAACCAAATCTGGTAGCCGCCGCATTGTTTAGTTTCTCCTTTAAGCTGTCAAAGCTGCCGAAATCGCTCTCGATTTGTTTTAACAAATCACCTTCCGGCTGACGCAGACCCTTTGGTGAGAGTGTGGAGAAATACAAATTATGATTATAATATCCTCCACCATTATTTCTTAATGCAGTTTTTAATCCTTCGTCAGATAAATCAGATAAGTGAATTAAGATATCCTCAATCGACTTTCCTGCTAGTTCAGGAGTTTTATCAATGGCAGTATTCAGATTTGCAGTATAGGCTGCATGGTGCTTGGTGTAATGAGTAATCATGGTGAGTTCATCAATATGTGGTTCAAGTTCATTAAAGTTATATGTTAATTCGATTTGTTTTAGCATAATTGTTTCTCCTTTTCATAAATAATTGTTTGTTGTATGAGCTTATTATATGTTAAATATCTGAAAAAATAAAGATCAAATCAACAAAAAAGTGAAAAAACACTGACAATCTCTATATTAAACAAATAATAATAATGAAAATCAATATCATTTGTGAAGTATGACCATGGAGGATGATTTTTTTATAATGTGTAGGAAAAAGAAATCATCTTTTCAGAAAAGTAAATGCCGATCAAGAGGTAATTCCAGCGAAACATTCTTACTTAATGTTAGAAAATGCCTACTCTATTAATGTTATAAAAAGGTATTCATTTGTAATTCCGTTTCTAATGATATATAATTGAACTAATTAATTGGTCAGATCAGAAAAGATTAAGCTCAACGGAAGATTGTAGTGGGGACATATTAATTTTTTACTTGGAAATAAGATCAAAGGAGTATAATTATGCTGGACATTAATTTTCTGATATGGATGCTTCCAATCTTTTTTATTTTTCATGACTTTGAAGAAATCATATTTATGAAATCCTGGTTCGAAAAGAATGGGGAGGAGCTAAAACAAAAATATCCTAAGATTGCGAAAAAAATGTTGCCCCATATGGAGGAGGTAACTACCGCTTCCTTTGCTTTTGGGGTATGGGAAGAATTTGTACTGGCGACAGTGGTGACAGTGATAACCTATCAGTACGAAACCTATACGATGTGGCTGGGGATCTTTATGGCATTCACGTTTCATTTGATCCTGCATTGCTTACAGGCAGTCGCCATGAGACGTTATGTACCGGTAGTGGCAACCAGCATTTTTTTGCTGCCTTTTTGCTTTTATGTCATTAAGGCCTTTCTTTCGGTATATACGGTGATATATACTGAACTTTTAGCAGCATTTCTGATTGCAGTAATTGCTATTATAGTGAATGGGATTGCTCTGCATAAGGGAATGGTGCTATTTAGCAGATGGCAAAGAAAGGATACGAGATAATATCTCATTGAGGGTAAAGTTGCGAGGTTAAATTAGCAATGATATGTATTATCCTGTAAATTTAACGGGAGCAAATTGAGGAAAAGGAGTAATCATGGGTCAATCTAATTTATATCAGAGAATTTATGAGATTGTAGCCGATATTCCGGAGGGACAGGTTGCTACTTATGGTCAGATTGCCTGGATGGTTGGCATACCGAATGCGCCTCGGGTAGTCGGTTATGCTATGAATAGAGTCCCGGAAGATTTAAAGCTTCCCTGCCACAGAGTAGTGAACAAAGCAGGTACTATGGCACCAAATCACGTCTTTGGAGGAGAGCAGACTCAGCGGGATCTTCTTGAGCGGGAAGGAGTTAGCTTTCTT
The DNA here is from genome assembly GCA_023392995.1 of Bacillota bacterium. Classification (GTDB taxonomy): domain Bacteria; phylum Bacillota; class Clostridia; order Lachnospirales; family Lachnospiraceae; genus Mobilitalea. The sequence continues at coordinate 1,435 of JAEWMZ010000247.1, read as the reverse complement.
GACAATGGCTGTATTGATATGGAAAAATGTCAGTGGAGCTTTTATGTACCGGAAGAAGACCTGAAGTAAATTTAATATATTCCTGAAAACGTGTATGAAAGCATATCTGAAAGGATGGGAAGCTTAGGAGAATTATGGAGCAGCTATTATTTGGTATTTCTGGTTTACCAATGCATAACGGTATGAAGCGCTACAATTATGCAACCGGGATCCATTATCTGAAATCAATAGGCTTAGATGCGATGGAACTGCTTTTTGTCCGAAATGTAAATGTGACGGATAACAATAAGGATATCATACTTGATGCAAAGCAGCAGGAAGGCTTTTATCTTTCGGCTCATGCATCTCATTATATCAATTTGAATGCTGCGGACATCACCAAACAGGAGGAATCGATCCAGCGGATCGTTGCTGCGGCAGAAGGCTTGAGAAAGGTTGGCGGCAGGAGCCTGATATTGCATCCGGGTTATTATCTCAATAGTTCAAAGGAAGAAGCATACACGGTAATTCGGAATAATCTAAGGATGCTTCCTGATTATGGAGTGGATTATAGGCTGGAAACAACGGGAAAAGGATCTCAGTTCGGAACCTTGGAGGAACTGGTGGCTATATGCAAAGAACTCCCTCATTGCAAGTTATGTATCGACTTTGCCCACATTCATGCAAGAACGAATGGTGGTTTGAAGAGTTATGAAGATTTTGCTGATATTTTGAAGTATGTTCTTGAGCAGCTGGGAAGAAGTGCCATAGAGGATTTACACATCCATATGGGAGGGATTAACTACACTGCAAAAGGGGAAAGAAATCATATGCCCTTGTTGGAAAGCGACTTCAACTACAGAGACTGCTTAAGGGCGTTGAAAGACTTTGCGGTTCGAGGATGCGTCATTGCGGAAGGACCCCTATTGGAAAAGGATGCACTGCTTCTCAAGGACACTTATGAAAAGCTATGAAAAACTAAATAAATTAAGATAGGCAATTGCGAAACAATATAGTTACTGTAATTGTATACACAACATATACTATTTCTTCGCTTCAACGCTTCCTTTGGGCTTAGCTTCCGCTTCGAAACAGTATATGTTGTGTATACAATAGCTTAAGGTTATGAGTTTCGCAATTACATAATAAGATTGGAGTGTCAAAAGACACCTTCAAAATAAAATAGGTTTCTATTTGTACCTTGAAAATTTAACACAACAATATTTTGAGCTGAATAAATGACTTTTTTGCCTATTCGTCACGGTATAGGGGGATATCATTTAACAGAATTCCGGTTCCAAGGTACATGAAGCTAAACTATTCAAGTAATTGAATAGTTTGCCGAAATTTAAAGCTGCTACCTTAAATCCAAAATACAGTTTCGTTCTCAACCTTCCGCGTACGGGCATCTTATCCACTTGATATCTCCGACGCAGAATTGATGGAAGTGATTCTA
>JAEWMZ010000319.1 GCA_023392995.1 Bacillota bacterium | reverse complement strand
GTTATTTCAAAGGTCGAGTTTGAAGTAGGAGCAATGATGCAGACTGTATTTAACTTTGAGGGGGTTAATTTTCTTTTGCTAGGTGAAATTATTAGAAAAGAGAAGATACATAGGTTCAGAGCCTTTTGCTATGGAGTTAAATTTACAAGTCCGAATTATGGGATTAATCGGATTCTTATGATTAAGCAGATCCGCAGTAAAAAGATGGACGGAGAACCAGGTGAGTAATCGGTGCAGGGCTGGAATAAGGAGCTCGATATGAAACGATATCGAATATTTAGGTATGCAGCTGTTCGATTACGGATAAATTAGATGAATTAAATAGATTAGACGAATTAAATAGATTAGATGAATTAGATAGAGAAACAAATGTTAAATACTGAAAGAAACCCCAACAGCTTAAAGAAAAATCGAACGAAAAAGATTAGATTTAGGAAAATAAATCAATAATTTAGTGTAGAGTAATCGATATGGGAGGTTTTGATTTAAGTGGCGAATTCATTAGAGCTTTTTGACTCCAGCACCTCACAATGGTTTCAATCAAGTGTAGGAAAGCCTACGACAGTGCAAGAGGAAGCCTGGCCGGCAATTGCAAAGGGCGGGCATGTTCTGGTATCCGCTCCGACGGGTACGGGTAAAACCCTGTCAGCCTTTCTCATCTATATTGATCGGTTGATGGCTCAGGCACGGGAGGGAACCTTAAAGGAAGAGCTTCAGGTAATCTATGTATCACCCTTAAAGTCTCTGGCAGGGGATATTCGTGAAAACCTGCGCCGTCCGTTACATGGAATTTTAGAAGAAGAACGAAACAATAACCCAAAGACAGCAATGACACCCTTTGATCTTAAGATAGCGATTCGTACCGGTGATACACCTCAGAAGGAGCGGAGGAGCATGATAAAAAATCCGCCCCATATTCTGATCACGACACCCGAATCGCTCTTTTTAATGCTTACCAGCAAATCGGGCCAAAGCATTCTGCATAAGGCAAAGGCCATTATTATTGATGAATTACATGCACTGATCGATTCGAAGCGGGGTGCCCACCTAATGCTTTCCATTGCCAGGCTGGATAAGCTTTGCGGACAGCCCTTGCAAAGAATTGGTTTATCCGCCACGATTGAGCCCCTTAATACAGCAGCAAGCTATTTATCCTTTGAACCGGTGACTGTAGTTGCTCCAAAGATGAGTAAGCAGGTGGAACTGAGGGTCACAAGCCCCTGGCCGGAATATCAAATGCTGCAAAAGGATTCTCTCTGGCAGGAGCTTTCCAGAACCGTGTATGAGCATTGCAAGGGACTTCGAAGTGTGATTGCTTTTGTGGAAGGGAGAGCCTATGCAGAAAAGCTGGCTTATTATGTGAACTTGCTGGGCGGTGAAGATTTTGCCAGAACACATCACGGAAGCTTGTCGAAGGAACAGCGGCAGGAGGTGGAGGAGGCCTTAAGAAAAGGCAGATTAAGGCTCCTTTGTGCTACTTCTTCCATGGAACTGGGCATTGATGTGGGAGATATCGACCAGGTATTTCAAATTGGATGCCCAAGGTCTATTTCCAGTACTCTGCAAAGGCTTGGCCGTGCAGGGCATAATCCGGGAAGAACCAGTATCATGCATATCTTTCCCCGTACTGCCTCTGAGGGTCTATACTGCGCTTTGACGGCGGAGACTGTAAGAAGGGGTGGAGTTGAGCAGATGCGTCCTCCCCGTCTTTGTCTGGATGTCCTTGCCCAGCATCTGGTATCCATGGCTTCCGGTGACGGGTATACGCTGGAGGAGGTTCTGGAGATTCTGCCAAGAGCCTATCCCTTTGCCCAGGTAACCAGGGAAGAGGTCAAAGAGGTGCTTTGTATGCTGGCCGGAGATTATGAACATGACCGGAATATTCCGGTTCGTCCCAGAGTTCTCTATGACAGGATTCATGAACGGGTGGAGGGTGATACCTACAGTCGAATGCTGGCAGTTTCGGCAGCAGGAACCATACCGGACAAAGGCTTATTCGCGGTAAAAACGGAAAATGGGGTAAAGTTAGGTGAAGTCGATGAAGAATTTGTCTTTGAGCAAAGAGAAGGGACAAGATTCTTACTTGGAAGCTTTGCCTGGCAGATCTTAAAAATACAAAAGGATTCCGTACTGGTAAAGCAATCCCCGATCTTTGGAGCAAGACCACCCTTTTATAAGGCAGAGATAACCGGACGCCGGCTTCAGACAGGTCTTGCCTTTGGTGAGCTTCTTCGAAAGTTGAATCAGGCTTATGAGGAGCAGGAGCTTAACAGAGAGCTGGATAAGCTGGGAATGGATCAGAAGACCGCCAGGGAGGCGGAGAATTTTATTAGAAAGCAGATAGAAGCCACGGGAATCTTACCAAATGATCATACCATTGTCATTGAGCATTTCCATGACGAGACCGGCAGTCATCAGCTTATGGTTCATTCTGTCTTTGGGCGGAAGGTAAATGCTCCTCTGGCATTGTTAGCCAGAGAAGCTGCGAAGAAGCATATCAAAACCAATATTAGCTGCTTTGATGATGATGACGGCTTCTTATTGTTCCCATATGGGGAATATGAGATCCCCTCCGGAATCCTGAAAGAGCTTCAGCCGGAGCTGGCAAGGCCAATTTTGGAAGCGATTCTTCCTTCTACGCCGGTATTTAATATGACCTTTCGGTATAATGCCGGGCATGCCTTAATGATGGGAGTGAAAAAATCAGGACGTCAGCCGCTTTGGATTCAGCGTTTAAGAAGTGCACAGATGTTAGATTCTGTCATACAGTATCAAAACCATCCATTAATCAGGGAAACAAGGCGGGAATGCCTGGAGGATTTGTGGGATCTGAACGGTGTGGAAGCTGTGCTTCAAGGAATCAAGTCAGGAACCATTCATATTCGGGAGGTATATTTGGAAAAGCCATCTCCCATGTCTTTACCACTTAGGCATCAGACAGAGGCAGTGATGATGTATGAATATTCCCCTACCACCATGGGAGTTCATATTGCAACGGAAGAAGCCTTAGAAAAAGCACAAGGGATTGCGCCTGCACCGGAGCAGCTGGCGTTTGCAGCAGAACGCAGACGGCTGCCGGAGGATGAGAAGCAGCTGCATAGCCTGCTTATGATCGAAGGGGATTTGATTGCCGGAGAACTTCCGGTGCCCATTGAATGGCTGGAGCTGTTAGCACATCAGGGTAGAGCCAAATATATAGAACCGGGACTATGGATAGCAGCGGAGCAGGAGGAGAAATACATTGCAGTGCTGGAACAAGCAGAGCACGAAGAGAAATATCTTGCTGCTCTGAAACCGACAGACAGAGAGCTCGCTCTGCAGATCGTGCTGCGTTTGCTTCGATACCGGGGTGCCTGGTCGGGGGAACAGCTGGCAGAGCGCTATATGTGGTTGGAGGAGCTTGCGCTTGGCCTGCTACAGGAACTGTGCGAGCAGGAGGCAGTTGTCGAACATGGGGGTCTTTATTATCATGGTGAGTTGTATGAAAGAGCGGTTAGGGAAACCATTAAGGAGCGAAGAAGACAGATTAAGACCTTGCCTAGTGAACGATATGCTTCCTTGCTAACCTCTCAGTTACAGATTCCTGCGCCGCCCAGTGAACAGCTGGAGACGGTTCTGAAGCTTCTTAGTGATCTGCCCTATGCTCCCCAGCTGTGGGAGAGTGTCTTACTACCAAGAAGGGTTACGCCGTATCGTCCGGATTTATTAGAGACCGTTCTTTCTCAGGGGAATCTGGTTTGGAATATGACAGAGAACCTGGAGCTTTGCTTCCATCGATATGAAGATATTGACTGGGAGGCAGATATGTCAGAACAACTGGATCGCCTGGAGGGGAATCAAAAAGTGATTTATGAGGCATTACTGAAAAGAGGTGCCAGCTTTATGCAGAGACTCTCCGGCTTAATCGAAGGGGATTCGCCCTACGATACCTTAATGGAGTTGGCAGAGAAGGGCTTAGTCTGTGCGGATAGCTTTTTACCGGTTCGTCATTGGTTGAATAAAGAGCAGTTGAATAAGACCACTCTGCGGCAAAGAGTTACTGCAAGAGCAAAGGCATTAACCACAGGACGTTTTGAGATTGCCAGACCTGTAAAGGATTTAACAATGGAAGAGCAGCTGGAGAGGTGCTTTGATCGAGTCCTTCTGCTAAGCCGTGAGACGTTACAAGGTCAGGGAATATCCTGGGCAGCTGCACTTGAGACTCTGCGTGTTTGGGAATATACGGGAAGGGTACGCCGTGGGTATTTTATTGAAGGCCTTTCGGGAATACAATTTATCCGGGATAAGGATTTTACCCGGATTATGAAGGAGCTGGAGGAGCCGTGCAGCGATATTCTATGGGTTTCTGCGGTAGACCCGGCGCAGCCTTGGGGAAAGTATTTCCCTCATTTGCAGGATAGAGCCTTTATCAATGTAATCGGTACGGCGGTGGCACTCCGAAAGGGAAGACCGGTGGCTGTGTTAGAACGCCAGGGGAAGATGCTGCGTGTATTCGAGTCGGAATATATAGCTGAAGTCATGAGCGCTTTTGCTCAGGATTTTAATAAAAAGAGAGTCTTTACTACGCAAAACCGCCTGGTAATAAAGCAATATCCGCCGGAGGCAGCACAAGGATTGACAAAGGCAGGTTTTATTCATGAATTACAGGACTATGTACTGTACCGATAAGAGTATGCAGTTACTGTAGCCGGTGATGAAAGCATAACAAATGGATTGAAAATAAATAAGGTAGATCAATATAAAGTGCGTTATTAGAAAAGTGTGTCTGAAAATAAGTTTTACTGTACGGAAATTCATATTTTGAGGTATCCTGTGCTGCATTCGGGGATTGTAGAACTACCACAACTAATCATCTCAAATTGCAGCTGGTCTCAGATGCAGAGAGGCCTCAAGTCCGGTTGAAGCAGCTTTCAGACACACTTTTTGGGTTTATTTAGAAGATATTTTCAGACACAGTGATTCAATAATCAGGACTGTATTCAATATAATTCAAGCTAAACAATATGATTGGATAGTATTCATTAAGGATGTGAATATAAACCTTTGTGAACATAAATCATTTTAAATTATAAATCTTTTTAGTATAAATCTTTTTGATATATATCTTTTTAATATATATCTTTTTGAATATGACTCATTTCAATCAGATAATGTATTTAATCTTAATATTTCTGTCTTTAAAAATATCAGCAATTTCCTCTTGAAAGAAGGCGGCAATAGCGGAAAGACTTTCTTTGGGATAGACATATTTCCCATAGCCAAACTGGCCAAACTTATAGCTTCGCTCCTCGTCCTTCATTGGCAGCTGATGCTCTGGATAGATTTCAGAGATTACCTGCTTTGCTCTAGGCGTATAACGATGAGAGATGATTTCAAAGGTGATCGGGTGGGTAAGCTGCTCCGGCAGTTGATCGTTTAATTTGAGGAGAAGATGTTTGTAATCCTCCTTCCAATTATCGTACAAAAAGATAGGGGCGATTAAAAAACCCGAAGGATAGCCGCTGGTAATAACCTTTCTGGCTGCCTCTATTCTTTTTTCCAGAGAGGGTGTCCGTCGTTCGTAATTCTGAATAACTTGATTCGTATTCAGCGTAAAACGTATCTCCGTATGACCTTGATGGTCTAACTCCAATAAAGTATCCACATCGGTAAATTTAGTAACAAAGCGAAATCTCCCGTTAGAGGACTTACCAAAATGCTCGATGGCAGTTTTCAATAAGCTGGAGTAGGGCTCTACCGGCACCGGATCAGAGGTTGCGGAGCCCTCGAAGATTGTAATCTCGGGAAGCCGTTCTTTGATGTAAGCATCTGCTTGATGAAGGATATCTTCGGAGTTCACATTAATTCTCATATAGGGCTTGTCTCCAAGATTGGTGTTCAGATAGCAGTACTGGCATTGACCGATACAGCCGGACAGCAAGGGGAGCTGATAATGAGCGGAGGGCTTGCAGGATTGAAATTTCAGTCCGGTTTTCACTCCGACGACTAAGGTGTTCTTACCCTCCATGTGAAAATCCTGGGGTGTATCACCCGGTATATTTTCTTTAATTTTGTTTTTGCTTAATTCTATGATTTCAACGTCTTTTTGAGTAAGAAAGCGCTGATAAATTTGCTCACCAAGAGGATAGCTCCGTGCATTTTTTTCAAATAGAATTCGTTTGGGAATAAACATTTACACACCTCACTTTAGGAAATATTTGATAGACCTTAATTTATTATTTGGATTGTACCTGGATCTATGCATGGTAGCTCTAATATTTGAAGAAAAGACAGGGTATAATAATAAAAAGCATAGAAAGTATAGAAAAGCATAAAAGCATAAAAAGCATAAAAAGCATAAAAAGCTAAAAAGCATAGAAAAGCATAGAAAAGCATAGAAAATAAAATCAATGTAAGGTTTGCATAAAAAGAAGTGGCGACAAAAATAAAAAATCATTCTAAAAAATATGTTGAAAGAATAAAGTTAAAAAGATAATAATTTTAGAAGCTAAAAATTAAAAAAATTCATAAAGTTAAAAAAATAAAAAAATTCAGGTATTGACAAAGGAATTTTAAATTGTTAGAATAAGAAAAATTAATAAAGGTAATCAATGCCATATTTAATGATAAGGAATTAATTATATAAACAAAAGCAATGAAAAGAAGTAGTACATATAAATGATATTACAGAGAGAAGATGGTTGGTGCGAATCTTTATGGAGTTTATATGGAAGCAGTCTTGGAGCTTTGAACCGAACGGATACGAAGTATAACCCTAGTAGGCTTCAACGTAGTCCCACGTTACAGGGAAGCAGTATGAATGTACTGACAAAGTGCAGAGAGTAATCTCTGAATTTAGGTGGTAACACGGATTGATGGATTCGCCCTAAACGTTTGAAATGACGTTTAGGGCTTTTTTTATTGTCCGGTTAGCACAATAATCTAACAAGAATGGTAGGCAATTGCGAAACAATATAGTTTTTGTAATTGTACACACAGCAGATACTATTCCTTCGCTCCAATGCTTCCTTCGGGCTTAGCTTCCGCTTCGAAACAGTATCTGCTGTGTGTACAATACCTTAGGTTAATAAGTTTCGCAATTACATAACAAGAATGGATCTGAAAGGAGATTTTTATGAGAGAATTAGGAAAATCATCGAAGCTTGACAATGTATGTTATGACATCAGAGGACCGGTTATGGATGAAGCCAATCGAATGATATCGGCGGGGGTAAAGGTGCTAAAGCTGAATATCGGGAATCCGGCACCCTTTGGTTTTCGTGCTCCGGCGGAAGTGATCCAGATTATGTCAGAACAGCTGACAGAGACAGAAGGCTATTCCGATTCCAAGGGAATTCTATCTGCAAGAAGAGCAATTGAAGACTATTGCAGGCAAAAAAACATGCCAAATGTGACCATAGACGATATCTATACCGGAAATGGTGTGAGTGAATTGATTACATTATCCATGCAGGCCTTATTAAATCCGGGAGACGAAATCCTGGTTCCTGCCCCGGATTACCCTCTTTGGACTGCCTCCGTGACGCTGGGTGGAGGAGCTGCAATTCATTATATCTGTGATGAAGAGGCAGACTGGTATCCGGATATCGAGGATATTAAAAAGAAAATAACACCAAATACAAAGGGTATTGTTATCATAAATCCCAATAATCCGACCGGAGCTCTTTATCCCAGAGAGGTTCTGGAGGAAATCGTAGAGCTGGCTAGACAGCACCACTTAATATTGTTTGCGGATGAAATCTATGACCGTTTGGTCATGGATGACCAGGAGCATGTTTCTGTGGCCTCACTGGCTCCGGATTTGCTCACCGTCAGCTTTAACGGTTTATCAAAGTCACATCTCATTGCCGGATACCGCTGCGGCTGGATGTGCCTGTGCGGTGATAAGTCATATGCAAAAGGGTATATTGAAGGAATTAATTTACTTTCCTCCATGCGCCTATGCTCGAATGTGCCTGCACAATCTCTGATTGAGGTAGCCCTAAGGCATACAGAGGAGACAAAGGAGCTGCTGGTAAAGGGAGGACGTGTCTACGAACAAAGAGAGTTCATCTATAATGCACTAAATGAGATCCCGGGAATCAGTGCGGTGAAGCCAAAGGCAGCCTTTTATATCTTTCCGAAGATTGATACGAAAAAATTTAATATCCAAAATGATGAGAAGCTAGTGCTGGATTTCCTCAAGGACAAGAAGATTCTATTAACCCATGGAGGGGGCTTCCATTGGGAAAGGCCGGATCATTTCCGTATAGTATATCTGCCGGAGATCGAGCAGCTTAAGGCAGCAGCTGATTCGCTGAAGGACTTCCTGACCTATTACAAGCAGTAAAAAGAAACATATACAGATTCACCGGGAATTGGTAATAGATGCTGAAGCAAGAGATGATGGTATACATAGTCATGAATAATGATGGAAGAATGATACAGTTAAAAAAGTGTCAATGCCGCCGGTGTATCGTATGCCTGGAGTAGTTTTAAAATTTTATAGAACACTTTATGTAAACCTTTCGCAAGACTAATATAATACAGAGATACGTATACGGGTTATAAACGAGTTATCTCTGTATAAATATGGTCATCCTGTAAATAAATATGATATAATATGGTTAACATGAAACTATGCTTTCGTCGATTGTAAAATTCAAAAGCTGCGTTAATTTTCTTAGAGCCTAGAGTTATATGCGGAACTTAGTCGTGACGTTCGAGTATTCGATAGCCTGCTATTAGGAAATTTGCATTTTATCAGGAAAATACAGTTAAGCGCGTTTCGCTATTGACGAAAGCATATGTGAAAAGGGGGAAGGTATCATATGCGATTAGAGAATTTTAGTTTTCAATCCGGCGATGGAACAGATATTTACGTCTATCATTGGAGTCCTGAACCGGATACAACAGTTAAGGGTATTGTTCAACTGGCGCATGGAATGGCGGAGACAGCCGCCAGATATGAACGTTTTGCAAGCACACTGACAAAGCACGGGTATGTTGTTTATGCCAATGACCATCGGGGACACGGGAAAACTGCCGGATGTCTGGAGAAGGTTGGTTATCTGGCGGAGGAAGAGGGCTTTGCGTGGATGGTTAAGGATATGCATCAGCTTACGGTAAGGATAAAAGAGGATTATCCAGGCTATCCTGTGTTTCTGCTGGGACATAGCATGGGGTCTTTTGCAACCCAAAGATACCTCATGCTTTTTGGCAAGGAATTAAAGGGTGCCATTCTTTCAGGCTCCAACGGCAGTGCACCTCTACTACATCAACTAGGTTTTCTGGTTGCCGGTATGGAGGTAAGAAGGAAGGGCAGAAAGGCAAAAAGCGAGCGAATGAATCAGCTTTCCTTTGGAAGCTTCAATAACTCGTTCAAGCCAAATCGGACAGAATTTGACTGGCTCAGCAGGGATGAGGCAGAGGTGGATCAATATATTCGTGATCCCTATTGCGGTGATGTATTTACCGCAGGCTTTTTCTATGATTTTATGAAAGGCCTGAAGGAAATTGATAAGATAGGGAATGTAAAGCTGGTTCCAAAGGAGCTTCCAATTTACATATTTTCAGGTGAAAAGGATCCCGTTGGAGGAGCGGGTAAAGGTGTTAAAAAATTATACCATACCTATCGTAAGTGTGGTGTTCTGGATGTCTCCATTAAGCTTTATCCGGAGGGACGCCATGAAATGCTGAACGAACGAAACCGTGATGAGGTTATGCAGGATGTGGTTGATTGGCTGGATGCAAGGTTGTAGAAATATTCAGCCGATCCATGTGTATTACGGGTCATACATTAGAATAATAAGAGGTTGAAATCAGTGATTAACCGTATCGTGAAAGAGATCAGTAAAGAATATAAGAATATATTCATAATTAGTATTATTTCAATTGGCATCGGCTTATTGGTCGGTGCCATTGATGCAGTCTTTGGCAGAGTTTTACTGGAAATTACGGATATCCGAAGCAGGCATTTTAACTGGTTCATTGCATTTCTGCCGCTGATCGGGGTGTTAATTGTCTATACCTATCAGAAAGTCGGAAAAAGCAGTGAGAAAGGAATGTCCCTGATTTTTGCAGTTGGCTTTGAAGAAGAGGATGTCATACCCAAGCGGCTGATTCCCCTTGTAATCATAAGCACCTGGCTGACCCACTTGTTTGGAGGAAGTGCAGGGCGGGAAGGTGTGGCAGTTCAGATTGGAGGAGCGCTGTCCCATAACATTGGGCGAAGAATCGGCTTACCGGATAGTTCCAGGATATTCCTGGTAGCAGGAATGGCTGCCGGCTTTGCCGGGCTTTTTCAGACTCCTTTGGCGGCGATCTTCTTTGCTATGGAGGTATTGACGGTTGGAGCCCTGGAATATCGGGCTCTCTTTCCGTCCATTGTTGCTTCCTTTACCGCTGCCTATACAGCTCATACGCTGGGCTTGGAACGCTTTCAGATGAGGCTCGACAGTTCGGTTTCGGTATCCATTCCCTTTGTACTTCAATTACTTGTCTTAGGCTTGGTATTCGGTATGGTTGGCGGAGGCTTTGCACATATTCTAGGCAGTTGTAAAAAGTATTTTAATCATCACTTTCCCAATCCTTTGGTTAAGATATTTATGGTAGGCTGCGTATTAAGTGCCTTGCTTTTTTTCCTTCATCATGGCAGATATTCCGGCTTAGGTACAAATTTGATCCAGAGCAGCTTTATGGGGGAAGAAATCTTTTGGTATGACTGGCTCTTGAAAGGGGCTTTTACAATCATAACGCTTGCCATCGGATATCAGGGTGGAGAAGTAACGCCCTTATTTTCCATCGGGGCAGCCTTAGGTGTAGTTCTGGCGGGAATCTTTGGTCTGCCGGTAGCTTTTGTGGCAGCACTGGGGTATGCTGCGGTGTTCGCAAGCGCCACGAATACCATGCTTGCTTCGATTTTTCTTGGAGCAGAGGTATTTGGATACGACTATTTGCCCTATTTCTTTGTAGTTTGTTCTGTCGCATATGTATTTAACGGGAATAAATCCATCTATACAGCACAGAAAGTAAGAAAATGAAATTAGGGTATAATTCCTTACCGAGTCGAGAATGGAGGGTAAATGATTTTATCAGCTATATGCGAAGAACTTAGAGATAGTATCTTTTTATTATAAATTAGTAGAAATTAGAGATACTTGCCTTATATTATAATAGCTTAGAAGGAGTTAGAGATAGTGGCTTTATATTCTAACTTAGAAAGAAGTTAGTCATAGGCAGGCTTTCTATAATGAGATGGAAGAAGCTGGGAAATTACTGGCTTTATTTTATGAATTGATTTGTTCTTCCCATTTTATAAGCTAGTAAAATCATTGAGGTCTCTTCTTCGGTTAAACTCCGCTGATACATTTTTTCGAATTGCTGCAGCAGTTTATCAATATCGATTGTTTTCTTCGCGGGTCTTGGACAGAGGGATACATAAGCCGGGTGATATCGTTCCGGCTGGATGAGAGAATTGTTCATTTTCTTCCATAGTTCTGCAGTATAATAGGCATCATAAAAAGCATTATGGAATTCATAAGGGGTTACGATATGAAGTTCTTCAACAGCGGCCTTCAGGCTTAACAGTTTTTTCTTTGGCAGGTTTAAGTAAGCTGAGACATGAGGCTGCAGGTTAATGAACATAGCAGGGATATGCTTCTGATCTAACTTATGAAAGTTAACATTTCGGTGTAATTCCTTTAGATCAGAGGTTCCCCAGACGCAGAAAATAGAAGGCTCTTCACCGATAAAATTAAGATAATCATGAAAGACCTGTGGAAATGGTGCTTCCGGCAGTAATTGTTCTGTGCGAATTCCGGTTAACTCAGTGACAAAGGTGCTGACTTGATTATAGATAACTGGCCTAACATATCGATTAAAAGTAGCAATTGTATGAAAAGCGGCATCTGTTTTAACAGCGCCAATTTGAATGATTTCATAAGGACATTCCGTCACCGCGTCCTCCGGTAAGCACAATGAGGGCAGATCCTGATTAAATTCTAAATCAAATACAATATAATACATGTTCTGTCTCCTGATTAAAGTTAATTCATTTTTATTCCGTTATTATTTCATGAAACGAAATATATTATTAATAAAAATAATGAAGCTAGAACCAGACAATAGAAAAAGTCCTGAAGCTTTGAACGGATCCCTATTGGTTAGACCTAAAAATCTAACCGCTGGAAGGTCAGTTCACTTTATTAGATAAAGCTCCGGGACTTTTTATTTATGATTGGATGGATGACCTTTTATTGAGTCTTACTGCGGATCACTGGATTATTTAACTTCAATGTTTTCCGCCACCATACCGTTCCAATAAAGCTTGATGCTATCGCCCTTATTCACTGCGTGATTCTTGTTATAGAATAGCAGAATACCGGTATTGGTGTGCTTTCCCATTCTGGATTTTATAGCACCAAGTTTTGTAAAATGCATTAATACCAGCTTTTGATCTGCTTCCGTTAGTAAATACGGATTTGATTTCGGATCTATGATATCCGGGCGTGATAGCCAATAGCGAATATCAATAAAGCTTTCATCGCCGCTAAAAGAAGCTTGCTTTACAATCATTTTAGGCCGGGCAAAGCGGTAAGTTGATAAATACCATAGCTTCTTGAAATAACGTTTCATCTTGAGGTCTGCCCCCTTTCACACAACTGACATTCGACCGTAAGGTCGCATGTTGCAAGATATGAAATGCTCTGCATTTCACACTAACTGATATTCGTTCTTTGAACCAGGAGAACTCCTCTATCAGCATTTATCTGAATCACTAATGTTTCATAGGAGAAGAGGGAGCATCTGTTTGTATGATTGTTAACTGACCGCCGGGGTAATTGCTAAAGGCAGGTGTTTCCAAAGTGTTCGTATTGGTAACCTTATAATCATCATGATTATGCATTGGATAAAATTGCGGGAAAAACTCATGATTATCACACAGGTTAACATAATTTACAGTTTGAGTGTCCTTACAGGATACGGGCTGTGTGGGAATATCTGCGATAAAGGCCGGATCCAGCTGAGACATTTGCTCACATAAAGAAGGAATCATATCCTGACCATGGAAGATATACTTTCCATATACAGGCTCTTTGTTGTCAGCGGTTAGTAGCAGGTCGTGAGATTCACCGGAGCCGATGGTTTCAGTAAATGCCATATTCATCATGTCATGATCCATGGCCATGTTATGGCCGCTGTAGGGCATATACCTTGACATCTCGTTCAATTTCTGCGCGATGGTTAAAAACGGACTTGGATGAGCATCTTTGCCGATTACCGTAAAATGCCAGCCATGAATATGCCAGGGCACAACAGCATACCCCATATTAATCATACGAAGTAAAAATTTTTCATCCGTTTTTACATGAACATAGGATTCATAATTAATCTGGGTAAGATTCGGATTACTGCCAGGAGGAGGCGTCTGGGGGTGAGGCTGCAGTGTATCCGGAAAGGCACGGCCATTGACCAGCCAAAAGTTGGGCTTAAAATCGGAGGCATTAAAAGCCAGGCCGGTTTCATATGCGGTTTGTACTACTTGATGCCATTTTAAATCCAGGTCAGATAAGAGCATGACATATTCTTGATCGAAATAAGTTTGAATATTATTGTATGCGAAGTGCCGATGGCTCGCATAACGCGGAATCATCTCCTGAACCTCGCCTTTATAACGCCAATAGCCGCAGGCGTCCATCTTGATGGAAGCAGCCTCCAGACTTTCTACGGATGGATAGATAACCATAGCTCCGTACATACCCATCTGGACATGCTCGCTTGCTTCCACATGGCAGTGGTACATATAGGTACCAGGGTGCTCCGGCATAAAATAGTAAGTGGCGGTAGGAGGAAGCTCCTTTGGATCCATCCACATGGGAACAGAAAATGAGGTTTCAGGAAAGCCATCGATTTGAGTAGCTACATGAGCTCCGTGCAAATGGATGGTATGAGGATCTTCCAATTTTGATACCGGCATTCCAAGATTAATCAGTGTAACATATAAGTGGTCACCTTGATCAGCCCACAGGATAGGGGATGGAATCGTAGCGGTGGTTTGAAGTTCCCATAAATGCTGCCAATTGCAAGGGTCTTTCCAATTCAGGCTGTTATCTTCAAAGGTAACAATACCATCTTCGATTACTTGATAAAGACCTCCAACAAAACCAAAGACATAAACGTTTTGTAATGTATCTGGGGAAGGACATAGATCCTTTGTGGTAGGCAAATCAATAAAACCATCCGTGGCCAGCAAGACATAATGTCTAATTGCCATATTAATCACCATTCTTTATGAAAAGTAAGTTATAGAATAACTCCTAATACAGTATATGATGTCGTATTTTAAGTGTTCAAACTGGAATATAAGAAATATTGTCGAAAGAAATAATTGCAAGATGTAGTATGACAAAGAAAGTTTTTTTAGAGTAGGTACAAAAAGGTATCCTTTAAAGTAGATATTGTTTTTCGGGATAAACTATTATTCGCTAATAAAAACCCCCTAACAAAAATCGAAGCATTTCTGTTAGGGGGTTTAGTGTAATTGATGAAATGGACAGAGGGGAAGAGTAATGATCTACAATATTTTAAGTCATTCTAAGCAATCTCTTATGTTACGTGGTCAGGTAATGACAGGAAGCCGCAGCTTCATTTATGGTGACCCAAGGCATTGACGTTCAGCTCTGCAGCCATCCAGTTACTAACAGGAACAGGAACCGTTGCACATGGATAGAATCAGGATCAGAGGTAAAATACCGCCTAAGCCAGAACCACAGCCGCAAGAGTCATCTCTGCCACAGCCACAGTCGTTTCCACAACCTCCAAATAGATTATTGTCTCCACCACATAAGCAAAGCAATAAGACAATCAGTAACATTGGATTCATACCATTATCTTTAGAATCACACCCACAAGATAGTGCTGAAAGAAGATTATTCATACGAGAACCTCCAGGAATCATTTATAGTTCATCATATGAGAAGCGCAGTCTACAATTTCCTGTTTCATGTGACAAAGTCACCTATGCCAGGAGTCGGGGGAATTCTACTTTTTTACCTTCTGTACAAATCCTGGAGAATATGTGATAATCAGCTTAATAGATAAAAAAGGATCAGGGTTAAAATGAGAATAACAGAATATGAGATCAGAATCAGGTTTGGAAAAGAAGCGAGAGTTTTTGTCGGGGACTGGACGGAAAAGAAATCTGCGATCAGGAGGGAAAGAAGATGACACTGGTTATGCAGCTGGATCAAAATAGCTTATATTGGATACAGGAGAATATACGGAATGCTTTTCTGTCACCATTCTTTATTTTTATCACAAGGCTCGGGAATAGCGGATTTATCTGGCTGATAACGGCATTTGTGCTTTTGGGAGTCAAGAAATACAGGCCTTATGGAGCTGCTCTTCTTTTATCCCTTATAGTTTCATCCATTTTAGTGGATGAGATTTTAAAGAATATGTTCTGCCGTGTCCGTCCCTTTAACGCAATGCCCGGGTTAATTGCACTAATTCCAAAGCCGGGCAGCTATTCCTTTCCTTCGGGACATACTACAACAGCCTTTGCTGCGGCAACTGTGATTGCGAGATGTTTACCAAAAAAGATTGGTGTGCCAGGATATATTCTTGCCATACTCATTGCCTTTTCGCGAATGTACCTGGGAGTACATTATCCAACCGATGTATTCGCCGGGGTGATATTAGGTGTTTTGATAGGAGAAGTATCTTTTTGGGTAATGAAGCTGATAGAAAGCAGATCTATTCCTCCAAAGGAGTAAAATTATTCTGCAGCATTTCATTGATTTTTAGGATTACACCATCTTTATCGTTACTGGGAGCACGAAATCTTGCTGCTGCCATTAGCTTGGGATGTGCGTTGTCCATTGCATAGCAGTAATAAGCACTCTTCATCATCTCCAGATCATTTAGATAATCTCCAAACACCATGGTTTCTTCCCCTGAGATGCCAAAAGAGGCTTGAATTTCTTGAAGGGCACCGCCTTTATTTACATCCTTCACCATCATATCCAGCCATACACGGCCTGCAATGCTGATTTGAAGATCCTTTTGATATTCGTTAAAATTAGGATAGCTGTTTTGCTCCGCACCGGATAAGTCACAAACCGTATATTTTATGATGTTGTTTGTGATTTTCGTAAGGTCGGGCACGATGGTGTATTTAAAATAATATTTCTCCAGCTCAACAATAAAATCAGAATTATTATCTTCAATAAAGGCTCCATCCGGTGTGCAAAGAACAGAAAAGGCACCAGGGAGCCTTCTTGTGATACTCACCAGCTTTGAAACGGTATCAGGATTTAGCTTGTGAATTGCAAGAGTTTCATTTTTATAGACGACATGAGCACCGTTATCAGCAATAAATAGTAACTCTGAGGTATCCATATCAAAGGTATGTAAGAGCGTGATATAGGGTCTGCCGCTGGCAAGAACAAATAAGATGTGATTCATCTTCAAGGTTTGTAGCAGCTGGGGTAATTCCCTGGGATGTGATTGATCACTATGTAATAAAGTTCCATCGATATCAGTAGCTATTAATTTAATCATATTATTCTCCGTGGATTCAAGTTGAATTCGAAATAAGTGGCTTAAAATGTTAGCCTTAATATAACATCAAGGGGTAACGTTGTAAAGGTAAAACTATAAGAGGTGACAGAAAAATATTATGTAAACTAAAATATCTTTTTTTGGTTATCAAAGAAGAATGCTGTAGAAGTAAAACTGAAATAGGTGACAGAATGATATTATGTTAACTAAACTGATCATAGCCGGATATCAAGTATAATGATGTAAAGATATAACTGTAGTAAGGTACAAAGATAGCTGCATAACAAAGGAATAACATTGTAATAGGTAAAACAGTAATGGATAACAAAACTATTATTATGTAAATTTAATCATAACAACATTACAAGCAATAACGTTTTACAGATATAACAGTAATGGATACAAATAATACAAGCAATAATGTGTAAAGAAAAAACTATAATGGACGAACAGAATAATATTATTTAGACCAAATTAATGAATCTAAACAGCATTTCGAGGAATAAGAAGGAAGTGAAATAATTTTATGTTCGATTGTTATTCGAGAGCTGTTATGATAAGATATAATCAATAGTAATTGTATATCGTGAAGAAAGTAATAATGATCAGAAAAGTTCGCTATGAGTTTTTGTTAAGGGATTTAATATAATTAATAATATAGACGTTTTAGGATTTAAGCTAGAACTTTAAATGTATGTGCAGATATCAAAAAGACATCTATTGTACTTTGAACTCACTTGCTTGGTAGGCCGTAATGAATACAGTGACAACGATTCACTGTCTACCACCAGGAGAGGATCAATCAATAGATGTTTTTTTAGTATAAAAAATTATGCTCAGTTATGTTCAAAAATATTATACGAGTTATGTACTTTGAGAGAGGCCTCATGAATATGATATAAATGGGACAAAACTTCTTTAGGGGATTTTCATTGCTTAGTTAAGGAAGCAGCGATGAGCTCCAACATAACACCATACTCAGAAAATTGTTTTCAGGCAACAAAAGCTTACTAGGGTGTGTCTGAAAGCGCATTGTACCAATAGAAACGAACCACTCTGTGGTATCCTGGGTTGCAATCTTGGGAACATAGAACCCTACGGATCAAAATTACGCCTTGTCTGTCATAAAGTGGAGCATTCAGTTTGGCACAAGCAGTTTTCATACACACCCCAACAAATAAAATGAAATAACAGGAGGACAACAATGAAAGAAATACAAAATCTATTAGGAAGGCTTGAAAAGTTAGACAGCAAAAACATGTACAATAATGACTTTCTCCTTACCTGGGACAAATCCCTGGAAGAGCTTCAGGCTGTCTTTACCGTAGCAGAAATACTGCGCAGAATGAGAGAGAATAATATTTCTCCTCGAATTTTTGACAGTGGACTTGCCATTTCTGTATTTCGTGACAATTCCACCAGAACCAGATTCAGCTTTAACAGCGCCAGTAATTTATTGGGATTAACGGTTCAGGATCTGGATGAGGGCAAGTCTCAGATTGCTCATGGAGAGACAGTTAGGGAAACCTCAAATATGATTTCCTTTATGGCAGATGTCATAGGTATTCGTGATGATATGTACATTGGTAAAGGGAATAGCTATATGCGTGAAGTTGCGGCTTATCTTCAGGAAGGCTATGCGGCGGGAATTCTGGAACAACGGCCTACGCTGGTTAATCTTCAGTGTGACATTGATCATCCGACCCAGGCTATGGCGGATATGAATCATTTAATCGATCATTTCGGCGGTGTTGAGCAGCTGAAGGGAAAGAAGATTGCCATGACCTGGGCGTATTCTCCTAGCTATGGAAAGCCCCTGTCCGTTCCCCAGGGCATCATCGGACTGATGACCCGAATGGGAATGGAGGTATCGCTGGCTCATCCCAAAAGCTATGAGCTGATGCCGGAGGTAGAAGAGATCGCCAGGAAGAACGCAGCTGCCAGCGGCGGAAAATTCATGAAAACCAATTCGATGGAGGAGGCCTTTGCGAATGCGGATATTGTTTATCCAAAGAGCTGGGCGCCTTATCCGGCAATGGAATTAAGAACAAAGCTGTATGGAGAAAATGATTTCGAGGGTATCAAGGAACTGGAAAAGGAATTGTTAGCCCATAATGCACAGCATAAGGATTGGGAATGTACGGAAGAAATGATGAAGCTTACCAGGCAGCAAAAAGCCTTATATCTCCACTGTCTGCCGGCAGATATCAGCGGAGTTAGCTGTAAAACCGGTGAGGTTAGCGCATCTGTATTTGACCGTTATCGTACTGCACTATATAAAGAAGCAGGATACAAACCTTATATCATCGCAGCCATGATGTTGTTGAGTAAAGTGAAGGATCCGGCGGCTACCCTGGGTTCGATCAAGGATGCTGGTAGAAAGAGATTCTATGGGATATAGCAGAAAATGTACTAATGAAAAAACAGAATAAGGAACATATAACTGTAATTAGAAGGGAAAACGGAGAGAGTGTGCCTGTTAGGAAAAGCTAAAGTAAAACTCTTATAGCTTATAAACACAGGAGCAAGATTCCTGTTTCTGAAAATAGCTGCAAAGTACGAAGCTGGTGTTTTATTAGGTAACTGTGTGTACAATAACTTCAGTGAATGAGTATCACAATTGCCTAATGCTTTAATTATTGAAAGGATGGAGGAATGAGTATATGTCACATGGAAAAATACCTTATGGACCAACTTATAAGGAAATGAGAAATCCAGAAACTATGGATCCAGAGGTGAGGGCAAAGGCCTTAAAAGCATTAAAGGAGGCAGAATTAGATCCGATTAATCTGTTCAATATCACCTGGAAGGGTGAAGATAATCAAGTGAGAAAGATTGTACTGCCCAAGGAATTAACAGGGGTGGATGCAAATATTGTTGTAATGCTGGGGAAGGAATTTCCTTCCGGTTCTCACAAAGTGGGACCTGCTTATGCTACCTTAATTGAGGGTTGTGTCGATGGTGAAATTATTCCCGGAGAACATACGATACTAGGACCCTCCACCGGAAACTTTGGAATCGGTGTTTCGTACATATGCAATTTGATGGGATATCAGGCGGTAGTCATTATGCCTGATAATATGAGCAAGGAAAGATATGAACGAATCAGAAAATATGGCGCCCAGCTCGACCTGACGCCTGGTACCGAGTCCGATGTTATTCTAACGCTGCAGCGAACTTATGAGCTGAAGAAAAACCCAAAGAACAGACCCCTTGCCCAGTTTGAATTAATGCCGAATTACCGGTTCCACCGCTATGTTACCGGCAATGCCGCAATCGAAGCGGTAAAGGATATTGGAAATGGCAGAGTGGCAGCTTTTTGTTCTGCTCCCGGCTCGGCAGGAACCATAGCCGCTGGCGATGAGGTGAAAAAGGCATTTCCGGAATGTAAAATAGTTGCCCTGGAGCCATATGAATGCTCCACCCTTGCCAACGGAGGACGGGGACAACACAGAATCGAAGGCATTGGAGATAAGATGTGTACTTTGATCCATAATATTCTGACCACAGACTTTGTTACGCTGATTCAGGATGATGCCTGCGTGAAGGCATTAAAGGTTATCCATGATGCTCCCGAGGTGCTGGTTAAGCTGGGGATCGCCCCGGATGTAGCAGAACATATGAGAGAGCTTTTTGGAGTTTCAGGTCTGTGCAACATATTAGGTGCAATAAAGATGGCTAAGTATCTAAAGCTTGGGCCGGAGGATAATGTTGTAACCATTGCTACGGACAGCTTTGATCGGTATCACTCCGTATTAGAGGATTTGGATCAACGTTACCTGGAGACCAGTGAAACGGTATTGACCAGATGGATTAAGGAGATCTTCCTGGAGATGGGGGAAGATCAAGTATATGATTTTAGAAGAGCAGATAAGAAAGAACAGCTATTTCAGCAGAAAGAGAAGGATTGGCTGCCCTTTGGTTATACCAAAGAATATTTGGATTCCATGCGAAATCCTGAATTCTGGGAGAAGGAATATCATAAAGTAGCGGAATATGATGAAAACATAAAAGAGATGCGTTAACCAGAAAAGGATTTTGTGAATCATCAGCATTTATGAGAGAGCAAAACTGAGAGAAGTAAAGAGTGAAGCAAAAAAAGGAGCCGAGAGAAGTAAAGAGAGAGGCAGAGAGTGAAGTAGATAGAGAAGCAAAGAGAGAAGTTGAGGTGTAAGTGATAAAATATTGTGCCGCAGTCCACATCCGTGGATTTGCGGCAGAATGGAGAATCAGATGGGATCACATAGAAAAGTTGTGATAGCGTTAGGTGGTAATGCTTTGCAGGAAAGGAATACACCTGCAACGGCAGAGGCTCAGTTTGGAGTGATTAAGAGAACATCAGAGGTTATTGCAGATATCAAATGTACCTTCAATTATGAAATTGCAATTGTTCATGGAAATGGTCCGCAGGTCGGAAGAATCCTACTGGCTTCTGAGACGGCGGCGAATGTAACACCAGCGATGCCCTTTGATGTATGCTTGGCCATGAGTCAGGGCTATATCGGATATCACATCCAGCAGGGGTTAAGTCATGCACTTGCAGGCAGAAACAGGAATCTTCCGGTGGTATCCATGATTACACAAGTAGTAGTCGATCAGGAGGATCCGGCTTTCATAAATCCAACAAAGCCCATTGGGCCTTTTTATTCTCAGGAAGAAGCAAATAGATTGGCCGCAGAGAAAAATTATACCTTTAAGGAGGATGCGGGCAGAGGCTGGCGGCGTGTGGTTGCCTCCCCCATGCCCAAAAGGATCGTTGAGCTTCATGCCATTAAAGAATTGTGGGATTCTACAATAGTAGTAAGTACTGGCGGCGGAGGAATTCCTGTCATTGAAAGGGAGGATGGAACCTTAATAGGGGTAGCAGCGGTTATTGACAAGGATCTGGCTGCAGAACGCCTGGCAGAGGAGGTTGGAGCGGATATTCTATTGATTCTTACAGATGTAGAACGAGTATGTATTAACTATAAAAAGCCTGATCAAAAAGATCTGGAGCGGATGACGGTGGCAGAAGGGGAACAGTACATAGCACAGGAGCATTTTGCACCCGGCAGTATGCTTCCAAAGATCCAGGCAGCGATCAGCTTTGCCAGACTTGGCGGAGGGAGGAAGGCGATTATTACCTCTTTGTATAAAGCAATCGATGCCCTAAAGGGTTATTCCGGGACGGAGATATCGATGTAAAATGTTATTTAGGGAGAAGATTCTCCTTAAAGGATCTGTTTCTTTATAGGGCATATTTGAAAACAAACAAATGAATTAAGAGGTTACATAAATTAATAATGGTGGCTGCTTTTCATGGAGAGGTTACAAAAATAAAAAAAGTGGCTGCTTTTCATGGAGAGGTAAAAACTCAGAAATGGTGACTGCTTTTCATAGAATAGATGCAGACACTTGGTTCTTAAGCGATATTTAATCCGACCCATTTGGTCTTTTACAGCATGGAGCGAAAGAATTTACATCAACGATATCATAAATTTCACAAACGATGTCAATATGCGTTTATTTCGATTGATAGGAACTAAGACGAATTGAATATAGAAAAGAAGGTGAAAGAAATCAGCAGAGTGGTAAAGTTAAAATGCGTAAAATGTGGCAGGGAATATCAGGAATCCGAGATCGATTACACCTGTTTCGATTGTGGTATTGATGGAATACTGGAGGTAGAACTTGACTATAGCGTGGTAAAAAAAGAAATGACTCCTGAATATTTTAAAAGTAATTCCAACTATTCCTTATGGCGTTATCTCCCGGCAATTCCAATTGAGGATACCAAAGGAATTCAGCCGCTTCAGGTGGGGTGGACGCCCCTGTATGAGATAAACCAACTCGCAAAGGAAACGGGCTTGCAAAGCTTTTGGCTGAAGGATGACTCAAGAAATCCCACGGCTTCCTTAAAAGACCGGGCAAGTGCGGTAGGCGTCGCAAAAGCAATTGAATTAAACAGGGAGGTTATATGTACCGCTTCCACGGGCAATGCGGCGTCCTCTCTCTCTGGATTTGCAGCATGTGCAGGAATTAAAACCTTTATCTTCGTTCCGGAGACTGCTCCGGAAGCAAAGGTTGCCCAGCTGTTAATCTATGGCTCGAATGTATTTTTAGTGAAAGGTACCTATGATCAGGCGGTAGAGCTTTGCTATGAGGCAGCCAGTGAATTTGGCTGGTATAATCGCAGCTGTGCGATTAACCCCTATCTGGTCGAGGGTAAGAAAACCATATCCTATGAGATCTGTGAGCAGCTTGGCTGGAAGGCACCTGACCTGGCCGTAGTGGCGGTAGGTGATGGGTGTTCCATAGCAGGAGTATGGAAAGGCTTTTTGGAATGCTACAAGCTGGGCTTAATTGATCATCTACCCCGGATCGTAGGGGTACAGGCTGCCAAATCCAATCCGGTTACCAGAGCATTTCAAAAGAACACCGATACCTTCGACTATGAGAAACCGGAGACAATTGCTGACAGCATCTCGGTAGGAATACCGAGAAATGGAAGAAAGGCCTTAAAGGCAGTGAGAGAATCGGGTGGCTTTATGGTAGATGTCACTGACGATGAGATACTCCGGGCTATGAAAATACTAGCACAGAGGACGGGAGTATTCGGTGAGCCTGCAGGAGTTACAAGCTTTGCCGGAATCCTGAAGCTGAAGGAGCTTGGTATGCTGCGGGGAAATGAAAAGGTGGCCAGTATCGTAAGCGGAAGCGGCTTAAAGGATATTAAGAGTGCTATGAAAGCCATCGGGAAAGCAGCCACGATAGAGCCGGATATTTCAGAAGTAAGAAGGCTGGTTAAAGGGTAAGGTGTGAAATGGAGGATATGATTGATGATAAACTTTGAACAAATACTTCAGGCAGCGGAGAGCTACAAGCCTCAAATCTCCAGATTTCTAAGAGATCTGATTGCTATTCCAAGTGAAAGCACCCAGGAGAAGGAGGTTGTACTAAGGATTAAAAAGGAAATGGAAGAGGTCGGTTTTGATAAGGTTGAAATTGATCCCATGGGCAATATCATGGGATATCTAGGCCATGGAAAGCATTTAATTGCCATGGATGCACATATTGATACGGTCGGAATCGGCAATATCAAGAATTGGGAATATGATCCGTATCAGGGTTATGAAGATGATGAAATTATCCTTGGCAGAGGTGCCAGTGATCAAACCGGAGGAATGGCCTCTATGGTATACGCGGGTAAAATCATTAAGGATCTATCTCTGGAAGGAGATTATACCTTAATGGTTGTTGGAACAGTGCAGGAGGAGGACTGCGATGGTTTATGCTGGCAGTATATGATTAAAGAAAGGAATATCCGTCCTGAATTTGTAGTAATTACAGAACCGACCTCCTGCAATATCTATAGGGGGCAAAGAGGACGAATGGAGATTAAGGTCAGTACTCAGGGGATCAGCTGTCATGGCTCTGCGCCGGAACGCGGTGTCAATGCCATTTATAAAATGGCACCAATCTTGCAGGAGCTTCAGGAACTGAATAACGAGCTGATCTCCCATCCCTTCCTTGGAAAGGGAACTTTAACGGTTTCTGAAATCTTCTATACCTCCCCCTCCAGATGTGCGGTGGCGGATAGCTGTAGTATTTCAATTGACCGAAGATTAACCGCAGGAGAGGATGGTGAATATGCACTGGGACAGATCAAGGGGCTTCCTTCCGTTCAAGCTGCCGCAGCGGAAGTAACGATGTACGATTACAGCAGGGCTTCCTACACGGAACTAACTTATCCTACCGATTGTTATTTCCCCACCTGGTTCATTGAAGAGGAGCATCCGGTATGTAAGACCTTACTGGATAGTTATCAGGGATTATTTCAAAGTGAGGCATTGCTGGATAAATGGACATTTTCCACCAATGGAGTCTCCATTATGGGAATGTTTGGTATTCCCTGTATCGGCTTTGGACCCGGACACGAGGATCAGGCGCATGCACCCAATGAAAAGACCTGGAAGAGTGAGCTGGTGAAAGCAGCTGCTATGTATGCTGCTATTCCGCTGATTTATACCGATAAATATGCGGTGGAGATGCCTGAGAGCACAGCGAATCTTGCTAATTGAGTATATTCTGGTCATTATACATAGAAAATGAGGTTCGGTTAATTAGTGCTGTGCGTAATTCACAGAGATAATTAGTATGTGAGGAATATAGTTACGAGGAATGCCGAATTCTTTAAGCCGCTTATGAAATCGTTTTATGCAGATAATGGCACGAGAATCCGGCATTTTTCAGTATGATGTATTTGCCTTACACTTGTAGTTTTAAAAGTGTATGGAAGATACAATAGGTATAAAGCATAGTAAATAATGCAGGCTGTATAAAGCATAGTAAATAATGCAGGCTGTATAAAGCATAGTAAATAATGCAGGCTGTATAAGCATAGTGAGTAATGCAAGCTGTATAAGCATAGTGAGTAATGCAAGCTGTATAAGCATAGTGAGTAATGCAAGCTGTATAGGCAGTGAGTAATGCAAGCTGTATAAACATAGTGAATAATGCAGGCTGTATAAGCATAGTGAGTAATGCAAGCTGTATAAGCAGTGAATAATGCAAGCTGTAATAAGGTGTAGTAAATAATACAAGTAACGATCAGGAATGAGGTGAATTATGAGTGACAGAATGAGCATATTACCCTTTGATAAACTAATAAACTGGATTTTAACCGAATATAAGAGAGAAAAGTCTGTCTTTGGGATACCCGAGCAAAAATTTTATAAAAGGTCATTCAGGAATGCAAGCACGGAAAAAAATTCTTCTTTAACAGGAAATAATCCAATGACAGAGGGCGCTTGGTCTGAATCAAGCAGTGCAATAATTGAAAGCAGTGCAATATTACAAAGCAGTGCAATAGTACAAAACGGCCAAGTTTCATTATTTGGTAAGATGCTGGAGACGCCATTTGGACCAGCGGCGGGGCCAAATACACAGCTGGCACAGAATATCATTGCAGCTTATCTTACAGGAGGCCGCTTTTTTGAATTAAAGACGGTACAGGTAATTGATGGGGAGGAGCTTCCGGTCTCTAAGCCCTGTATCCTGGCAAGGGATGAAGGCTATAATGTGGAATGGTCCACAGAGCTTACGGTTTCTGAGGCACTGGAGGAATACATAAAAGCCTGGTTTGTATTAAAACTGATTGCAAGGGAATTCTCATTGGGTTCCAAGGACGGCTTTCTTTTTAATATGAGTGTCGGATATGATCTGGAGGGAATTAAGTCGCCTAAAATAAATGCATTTATCGAAGGACTTAAAAATGCCTCGTCTACTACCATCTGGAAGGAGTGCAGGACTGTCTTATTCGATAACCTTAACCTTTGGACAAAGGTGGATAAGCAATATATTGAGGAAATATCCCCAAATATCTGTGAATCCATTACCTTATCGACGCTGCATGGATGTCCGCCGGATGAAATCGAGAGAATAGCGACTTATCTTATAAAGGAAAAGGGACTCCATACCTTTATCAAATGCAATCCCACCCTGTTGGGTTATGAATTTTGCAGACAGACCTTGGATCAGATGGGATATCAGTACTTAAGCTTTGATGACCATCATTTTAACAATGATCTGCAGTTTGCGGAAGCGGTTCCTATGATTGCAAGATTGAAAGCGCTTGCAATAGAGCAAGGACGAACCTTTGGTGTAAAACTTACCAATACCTTCCCGGTTCGGATTGAAAAGAAGGAGCTTCCAGGCGAAGAGATGTATCTATCCGGTAAACCCCTATATCCACTTACCATTCATCTGGCCTATCTATTAGCGAAGGAATTCAATGGAGAGCTGCGAATCTCTTATTCCGGCGGGGCTGACTTCTTTAATATTGACAAAATATATGATGCTGGAATCTGGCCAATCACAGTTGCTACCACTATATTAAAGCCGGGTGGTTATGTAAGACTTAAGCAGCTGGCCAAGTTGTTGGAGCAGGGAAGTGAGCATAAGCTAGGCATAGAAAAACCAGATATAGAAAAGCTGAACATAGAAAAACTGGACATAGAAAAAACGGACATAGGAAAAACGGACGTAGAAAAACCCGACATAGAAAAACTGGATATAAAAAAGCTGTACCGGCTTGCACAAGAGGCGGTTGCAGATCCTTATTATCAAAAGCATCAGCCCCAGGGCTGGCATCGTAAGTTGAGGGAAAAGGTTCCTTTGCTGGATTGTTCTCTTGCCCCCTGTAATAAGGGGTGCCCCATCGAACAGGATATCCCGGAATATCTGCGGCTGGTTGAGGAAGAACGTTATTTGGAGGCTTTGGAGGTAATCACAGCGAAAAATCCGCTGCCCTTTATTACCGGAACCTTGTGTAATCATCCCTGTATGTCCAAATGTACCAGGCAGGATTATGAGAAAGCGGTTGGGATCAGAGAGAGTAAGTTAATCGCTGCTAAGCAAGGGTTCGAGGCACTCATAAAACAGATAAAACCCGTCGAGCTTCAGAGTGCTTGTAAGGTTGCTGTCATAGGAGGTGGACCAGCCGGGTTAGCAGGAGCATATTTTCTTAGGAAAAATGGGATTGATGTGACTGTATTTGAGAAAAGGAAGGACATTGGAGGGGTAATAAATCATATTGCTCCAGAGTTTCGTATCCCGTCAGAAGCAATACAGCAGGATATGGAGCTAATCAGAAAAACCGGTGTGAAATTTAAGCTGGGAGTGGAGAAGGAGTTTTCCGTAGAAGCCTTGAAGAGGGAGGGATATAAGTATATCTTCATTGCCATCGGGGCGGAAAGACCAGGTCAATTACAGCTGGAAGAATGTGATGCGAAGATAATTAACGTTCTTGACTTTCATGAGACTTATCACAAAGCAAAGGAGTCTCTCAACCTGGGAAAAAGAGTAGCAATCATCGGTGCAGGCAATTCAGCGATGGATGCAGCAAGAGCTGCAAGCAGAGTACCGGGAGTAGAGCAGGTAACGCTAGTGTATCGGCGAACAAAAGAGTATATGCCCGCTGCTGCGGAAGAACTGGAACTGGCACTGAAGGAAGGAGTGGAACTAAAGGAGCTGCTTACTCCAATTTCATTTAACAAGGGAAGCTTGCAGTGTCAGAGGATGGAGCTGGGGGCAGTCGATGAATCAGGAAGAAGGAGACCCATTCCTGTTCCGGGAGCAATGGAACGGTTCGAGATTGACAGCGTGATCGCAGCAGTTGGCGAGCAGGTTGAAACAGAGCACTTCCTTTATAATAAAATTGAATTTGATTCCAAGGGCAGAGTATGGGTTAATTCAGATACCAATGAAACAAGTGTAAAAAATGTATTTCTTGGCGGAGATGCACTCAGAGGACCGGCTACGATTGTGGAAGGAATCGCGGATGGAACGAAAGTAGCAAGAATTATTATTGAGAGAGAAAATAATCAGAAAATGAACTTAACAAAACAGGAGAATCCTATTCCCGAGCACCAAATTGAGGAAATCCAAGAGAAAAGGGGGATACTGCACCACATCAATACGCAGAGTAAAGACGGTAAGCACTGTCTGGAGTGCAATATTATATGCAATCTTTGTGCAGAGGTATGTCCCAACAGGGCAAATCTTGCTGTAAGGGTTATGGCAGAAGGAATACAAGGCAGGAATCAAATCCTCCATTTGGATGGGATGTGCAATGAATGCGGGAATTGTGAAACCTTTTGCCCCTATGATAGTGCCCCGTACAAGGATAAGCTGACACTTTACTGGAGCTTGAAGGATTTTGAAGATAGCAGGAACGCTGGATTTCTATTGCTGGATAGAGCAGAGAATCGCTTCCGCCTCCGACTGGGTCAGGAAGTGGAGGACATCGCTTTTGATTCCTTCGGCAATTGCAGCAAAAGGATTTCCAACGGGGTTACAGAGGTTATTTGGCAGACCTATACGAAATACGATTATATTTTCCCTGACTGATCATAGAAATGGCAGTATGTATACAAATTCGCCTAAGCCTTGAATTCCTGACGAAAATGCCAGGAAATCAGGGTTTTGGGCGAAATGTCATACCCGCAGATTTTATCTGGTATGCCGCAGAATAATATTGAAAAAGAGGATATTATGTGGAATTAATTGGATGGATAAATAGAAAAAAATAGAAATGTGTTGCCTTGGCTACAGCATATCTTTTTTTCGTAAGCTATAATTCAAGTATAGTTTTTATAAGGATAATGTTTTATGGCACCCAAAGTAAAAACCAAATAAAAAACATAGGAGGTACATATGATTAGCTTACTTAATTTCATAAGGCAGCACAATGCAATTAATGAGGAATTAACATTCCTGGAAACAGAGCTTACTAAGGAAAAAGTATTACTGGATATACCGGATATCAATTTTCATATTGGTAAACTAACAGCGCTATTAAGAATTCATCTTTTGGAGGAAAATACTAATTTATATCCCATTCTTCTGAGCAGTCAGGATGAGGGAATAAAGCATCTCGCTAACCAGTATATTCTGGAGATGGGAGAGCTGATGAATGAGTATACCATATTCAAGTGCACTTATTCTGAAAAGGGCATCAAAGAAAGGATTGACGAATTCTTAAAAGATGCAGAAAAGGTTATAAAAGCGATAAAAATTCGTTTTACAAAAGAAGAAAATGAATTATACCATTTTCTAAATGCAGTGGCTTAATATATAGGGTAGAGATATCATTACAAAATAACGGTAACATAATACAAATGTCCTGGCTTGCAAATTGCAGTGAAAAACCCAAGAGGTAATAGAAGCAAATTGCTGATGCTTAACTAAAATTGTGACAACAGAAATAATTATATTGCGTAATGCAAAATATAAAGACAGAATACAAAACAAGAATTTTGGGAGACATGGAATATGGGGCGATATGTTGTAGGGTTAAAAAAGAATATATCATTTATACTTGTAGCTGAATTGCATAATTGCATAGGTCAATAAAAAAGAAATAGTAGGAAGTAAGCTATTTCTTTTTTTGTTTTCAGAGCCAGAAGGTTGAGTTAAAGGTTGAACTAAAGGTCGAGGCAAAAGGTGGAACTAAAGGCCCAGGCAAAAGATTGAACTAAAGATTGAACTAAAGATTGGACTAAAGTTTGGATTAAAGATTAAACCCAAGGTTGGGCTAAAGGTTGAAGCAAAAGGTTCTGCCATAAGGTTGAAACAGATGGTTGAGTCCTCCATTTTAATACGGTGATATAGTCGCAGTATTTTAAATATTATAATAGTATTGAATTAGGATGCACTTTGCTTTATGATAGATTCAGCTGACTCGCTTTAGGAATCTTCTTAAAAGCAAGGTTTATTTTAGTTGGATAATTCATTGAATACAATAGAAGGAGTATAAGCTAATATGGGAAAAAATTTATCTGAGATGTCCCTCGAAGAACTCTGGGAGCTGTTTCCCATTGTTTTAAAGGAGCATAATTCTTCCTACAAGGATTGGTTTCAATTAAAGAAAAACGAAATAGAAGATATCTTAGGCCGGGATATTGAACGGCTAACCCATATTGGAAGTACTGCTGTAGAAGGGCTGATATCAAAGCCCACCGTAGATATATTACTGGAGATCGATCGCAATTGTTCTGCCAGTGCGATTCAGGATAAACTGAAAGATGCCGGCTGGATATTGATGTCTTTCAAAGAAGAACCCTATCTTCAAATGTCTTTTAATAAAGGATATACACCAGAGGGGTTTGCCAAAAAGGTGTTTCATCTGCACGTACGCTTTTTGGGGGATTGGGATGAGTTATATTTTAAGGATTATCTGCTACTTCATCCGGAGGTAGTTTCAGCGTATGGAAAACTGAAGCAAGTATTGAAAGAACAATATATCCATGACAGAGACGGGTATACAGAAGCTAAAACAGAATTTATTACGACCTATACAAAGTTAGCACGTAAGGAATTTGGCAATCGGTATGCCACTATTTAAAAATAAAGAGGGTATTGTAGAAATGAAAATTACAATAGAGACCATTGGAAAAGAGCAGGAGGAGGAGATTCTCATTCGCTGTCACGAAGTAACAGATGAGATTGTCGCCTATGTCAATAGCTTTAAGAAACAGGAAAAAGAACTGGTCGGGTACATACAAAATGATATTCACCGTCTTTTATTTTGTGATATCTATTATTTTGAAGCTGTTGAAAATAAGGTTTTTATCTATTGCAGGGACAAGGTCTATGAATCAAAGCAAAAGCTGTATGAGCTTGAGCAGTTGTGTGAAAACCGCCGCTTCTTTCGCTGTTCCAAATCCACGATTTTAAATATTGAGAAGATTACCTTAGTTCGTCCATCGATCAGCGGCAGGTTTGAAGCGATTCTTGATAACACGGAAAAAGTTATTATTTCAAGGCAGTATGTACCCCAGTTAAAAAGTAAAATTGGATTAGGAGGCTGAGTGTATGAGTAAAACAAATTTGTTTCGTGAAATGCTACGAAATTATTTTATCATTTTTTCTGTTCTTACATTATTAACTGCTCTTTTGAATCCAACGTTTACATTTACCTCCGGAACGATTCTTTTAATTGCAGTATTTGCGCTTGCTGGAGATCTTCCTAATCTTGTGTATTATTCTAAAAAGCAACTGTCCAACAAAAGCAGGTATATTCGTGGGGTAATACACTTCGTTCTACTAGAAGTTGTAATTGTTACCTTGGGTAATGTGATAGGGCAGGTATCAGGAGTAAAGCAAAGCGTGCTATTAGCACTCGAAGTATTGGTTATTAATATTTTGGTCATTTTCATTACGTGGTTGATTGATCGTAAAACTGCAAAGGATATTAACCAGCAACTGGAGAACATGAGGAGAAAAAGAAAGGAATAACAGGAGTACTTCTGCGGTAGGCTTACAGCTTACCGCTATTTTTATACAGCTTATGAATCCCTGATAACAGCATGGAGCTAGCTATATTTACTTTCATTTACCAGTATGTTACTTTATGCATATGAAAACTGGTATCGTCAAAGGCGAATGGCCTGTTTTAGGTAATTGAGAAACACTATTTTGTGTAGTTGTATACGTCGCAGATACTAGTTCTTCGCAGGGGCGCTTCCTGCGAGTTTAGCTTCCGCTTCGAGATGGTATCTGCTGTGTATACAACTGCTTCAGTTAAATGAGTTTCGCAATTACTATGAAAGATCTGTTTATTCGGGAGGAGAATTATGACAAGTATAATATTTCTATTCATTGTAGGATTTGAAGTTGCATTTATGAGCTATTGTTTATTTACAAAAACCTTAAACACCAAAGCCAAAAGCATTGCACGACTGAGTGCTTTTGCGCTTTTTCTTTTCCTTTGTATAGTAAGGGTGATCGAGTGGAGTATGCGTTGGTATCTATTTGGTGCCTTATTAGTGTTTCTGGCGGGAAGGGGAGTTTATGTTCTATGCTCATCCAGGAGGAAAGTTAAACAATTCCGATCTGGAACAATGATTTTTAAGGCGATTGGAATGATCCTGCTCTTTGCCGTTGTACTCGTTCCTGCTTTCCTGTTTCCACAATATAAACCTTTGCAACCCACTGGAAACTTTTCAGTTGCTACAGCAGAGGCAACCTTTACAAGCGATTCGATTACGGACTACTTTACCGGGGATAAACGACAAGTGAATGTTGGCTTCTGGTATCCTAAGGATGCAGAGGGAAAGTATCCGCTGCTCATCTTTTCCCATGGAGCTTTTGGTATAAAGAACAGTAATTACTCTGCCTTTGAGGAGCTGGCTAGCCATGGATATGTGGTTTGCTCGATTGACCATCCGGGACATTCCTTTTATACCGAATCAACCGCTGGTAAAAAAGTAATTGTCGATAAAGCATATCTGAATGAGGTCATAGACGCCAATAGGGAGGATTACTATACCACTGCGGAGGAATATGAGTTAATCAAGAAATGGATGAAAATTCGTAGCGAGGATATCAATCTGACCATTGATACCATTCTGCAAAAGGCAAAAGAAACAGATACCATTAATCAGAAATCATCCCCAAAGGAGGAGTTAAGGGCACTGTATTCCAAGATAGACACCAATAAAATTGGTGTATTTGGGCATTCCATGGGAGCTGCTGCAAGTGTTTGGATTGGAAGAGAACGTAGGGATGTGAGCGCTGTTATTAATATCGACGGACCATATTTTAGTGAAATAACCTATGATCCTAAGCTGGATGAAATTGTTGCAACCGGGGAGCAGTATAATGTACCGATTCTGAATATTTACTCGGATCAGGTATGGGTCCAATTACAGGATGGTAAGAATACCGGAGTTTATGCCGGTAATAAAATCTCAAAACAAATATGTAAGGAAAGTTATGATGTATATTTGAAAGGTACAAAGCATCTAACCCTTACAGACTTAGCCCTGACGTCTCCGGTTCTGGCCTCGATGCTAAATGGAGAAGCCGATAGGGTGGATGCAAGAGAGAGTCTAAAGCTTGAAGATAGTATCATTTTAGAGTTTTTTAATACTGAATTAAAGGGACAGGGACCATTTACCGCGGAAGGAGTATATGAGCAGTAGGTGTTGGCCAATGTGCAGGATTAATATAGATTTAGCGTAATCAAGTTGGAATTATTATAAGAGAACCTTTTAACAGAGGCTGTCCAAGGAGGAAGCCATGGGGATAGAATAAATCCTGTCCCCATAGCTTTCTACTCGGACAGTCTTTATTAAAATAAAAATCATAACGTCATTATTAAAATATAAAATATGATTGACAATCATAAGAATGATACATATACTAATAATAGTTGAATGGTTGATCAACTATACGATAATAGGATTGGGGGTATTCTATGATTCAAATATTAGGAATTGCTGCGGTTGTTCTCTTTTATATTGCCTACTTTATGAAGCTCATAGGTCAAAAAAGAAGAGGGATTCAAACGAATCAATTAGGGAAAGGCAATAAGGGAACAAAGACGGTAGTAATAGAGCTTCTTTTAAAAATCGCAACCTCAATCATGGCGGTGGTAATGTTTATTAGCGCCGTGTTTAATACCTTCTTTTTCTCCGGGCTCCTTGTTCGGGGAGCGGGTTTAATTTTACTTTGGCTAGGCACTTGTCTTTTTATTACTGCAATGGTAACAATGAAGGATAGCTGGAGAGCCGGTATTCCTGAGCAGGATCAGACAGCAATCGTGACCACAGGGATTTACAAAGTTAGCAGAAATCCAGCATTCTTAGGCTTTGACCTCACCTATCTGGGAGTGTGCCTAAGCTTTGGGAATGGGATTGTATTGACTTGTACGGTTGTTACAATTCTCTTGATGCATCTGCAGATCCTGGAGGAAGAAAAATTTTTAGAACGTAATTTTCACAATCAGTATTTAAATTATAAGCAAAAGGTTGGAAGATATTTTTTATTCTTTTAAATGAGAAAAGGGACTGGTACAAGGAAGCTCGCAAAAACCTGTAACCCCAACGCATTGTTGGAGCTACGGACAGAAGTGCTTTAATGTGACAGTCCCTTTAAAAAATGCTCAAGAATCAAATTAGCGGAGGAAAGTACCGGTGCTTCATAAGTAATTGATGAGGGGATAATCGTAATCTCTTTTACCATACGGGCAATAATCTGTTGGTTTACCCGCTTTTTCACCAGATCAATGAACAATGCGCTTTGATACGTGAGGTCACCTGCAAATATAATTGCCTCTACATCTAAGATATTCATAATGTTAGTGATGATAATGGACAGGTAAAAGGCTTCTTTTTCAAGTATCTGTAAGGCCTGGGCATTGTCGGAAAGGGCGAGGTCAACGATGGTTTTCCAGTCGATAAAAGCGGGATTTATTTGTTTGGCATACCGAAGAATATTAGGGATGGAGGCATAGAGTTCGGCGCAGCCAATATTTCCGCAGCCACAGGTTTCACCAAGAAAATGAATGGACATATGACCAAAATCATTACCAAAGCCGGAAACACCCTTATAGAGCTCACCATTTAAGATCACTCCGCTGCCAATACCGG
>JAEWMZ010000192.1 GCA_023392995.1 Bacillota bacterium | reverse complement strand
TTACGCTGAGGCAAGACCAAGGAATGAGGTGTATTGGTTTCCTACACTGATTGACGAAGTATCTGCTATTTGGTTTGATTTGGTCGGAAAGTATCAAGTTTTCGGTCTTCTTTTACATGCAATCCATCTCTGACCGAAATTTGAAACCTTACCAACCAAATTTTCTGCTCCAGCTTCAATCTGTTTTACCCTATCTCAAAACAGATAGTATCCCATGTTCCTTTTGTCCCAGCATAATCTTCACAAGCTCTTTTTCAGATAAACCAGATTAACGTAGTCGTATCTTCTCGTTTTTCTCGATTTGAACAATTTTACCGTCTTGTACGATAACCGTGATAGAGCCATACCTTGTGGCTTCAATTAATTCAATAATCTTCTTCAGATCCTGTTCCGTCAGAGTGCTTAATTGAAATACATGCTCCTCTTTTTCCAACGACAAAACCCCCTTATACATACTATTCCTATATGTTATATGTGTTAGTATTAAGATTATCGCAATTTCCTTTCATTGTCAACTATTATCTAGGTAATTGCAAAACTCAGAAACTTTAGCTATTGTTACACAACATATACTGTTTCGAAGCGGAAGCTAAGCCCGAAGGAAGCCTTGGAGCGTAGAAATAGTATGTGTTGTGTATACAATTGTAACAACTATATTGTTTCGCAATTACCTATCAACTATTATCTTCCCCGCTGATAACGATTGACTAAAGGTTATCGTATAGATCCTCAACAAAGGTTAAACTCCCTTTGTATCCAGCATAAGTACGGTTAAAAATAAGACGATCTGTGATTGGAAAAGCCATAACACTGCACTGAATATCCTTCTTCAAGGCAATTTCTCTTTCATTGCTGCTGCCAATCAGTAAGGTAATTTCATCATGCTTTTCCAGTGCTTGAAAGATCCTGAATTGGTCCGTTTCAAATACAATTTCCGGTGGAGTCGCATATTCCAGGGACTGAATTTGGGCTTTGATTCGTTCCTTATCCTCTTCCCGGAACATAGGATCAGTAATGATTGTGATCACCGGAGAAAAGCTATAGTCATTGGCAAGAAACCTTGTGAAACCAACCGCTGTATTCGCATCCCCCACTACCGCGAATTTCTTCCAGCTCAGTGCTCCAATAGCAGTTTCCAAAAAACTATATACATAATCCTCTTCCTCGGCAATAACACGTTCTACTCGCTTCTCATCCAGGTGCAGTGCCTCACCGACCTTTCTTACAAAGGTTGTGGTGTCCGTTGCACCCAACGGTAAACCTGGAATCCGAAGCGTTGGAACGCCAAATCGCTCCTCATACTCACGGGCCGCACCCTTTAAAAGCCAGGGATTCACAATAATATTAAGAGCTGCCGCGGAGGAGGTCCGAATTGCCTCCACTCCCTGATGTTCTGTGAAAAAGGTATTTACCTTTAACCCCAGCTTCTTTAATATTCTTGACAGCTCCTCCAGATTCCCTGACCAAAAGGGATCGTGGTAGGGTACAATTCCGAATAAATTAACTAAGTCCTGCTGTCTCGGAAGATTTTCCTCCACGAGATAAGTCAAAAATGCCTGGAAGGCAGCCTCATAACCCAGATAAGTATCGCCTGCAAAGCCCGGCGTTTCGATAGGATATACCGAATGACCCTGTTCCACAAATTCAGTGGCAACGCTTTTAATATCATCACCAATAATTCCTGCTGTGCATCCGGTCAAAATGAAATAGGCGTCCGCATCAATAATTTCAATAGCACCTTCAATGGTAGACCTAAGCTTATCTACCCCTCCGAACACCACCTCCCGCTCCAGCATATTAGAGGAGGGTAGGGATACTCCTGATAAGAAATGTGCCTGTCTTCCGCCTGCCTGACCAGACTCACCGGCGGTGGTCTGCATACAACAGCCCGGACCTGCGTGATAGATCGGACACACTTTATCAACCGCACTCAATACAGCATTAATTCCTCCCAGAACACAGGTTCCGCGTGGACTTTCTGTTACAACTGACATAGATTCCTCCATTTCCTTACATACCTTTCATTAGTGGGCAATTGTGAAATAATATAGTTTTTGTGATTGTATACACAACGAATACTATTTCTTCGCTCCAACGCTTCCTTCGGGCTTAGCTTCCGCTTCGAAACGATATTCGTTGTGTATACAATAGCTTCAGTTAATGAGTATCGCAATTACCTACTTTAATTATGCTAATATAAATTTTTCAATTAATTCTTAGGGTGTTTCTCATCCCTTTATGATAAGATAACTGTTTATCTAATTCTTAGGGTATTTCTCCACCCCGCTATGATAAGATAACTATTTTCACTCATTACCGGATGTATTTGAAAACTGCCTGTGGTGTGCTGAAAGCTTCACTTGGTGGTAGTAAATCGTGAGACTTTAGTCCAGCGGCTTTATAAATTTAAAGGGATCTGATTCATACCAGGACTTCTTATAAGGTAGTCTTGCATGAGCTGCCAGCTTCTTATTAAAGCCCGGGTTGGAAATCTGCTCCACTATCTTATTGCCCAGATATAAAATACCGTCATACCCCATCGTAGGTCTCTTCATATCAAGGACATGGGTTGTCGGAATCCCAAGTCTGGCTGACCAGGCGGGAACGCCGATAAATACATCCGGCTTTAGGCGATTCACTAGATTCACCTGTTCAAAAGGCTGCATATTTGCGATATCAATAACAAAATCCTTGTGAAGTTCATTCAAATATTCAATATCAATCTGTGCATCCACATCGTAGGTAGGAGTCTCCAAGCCTACCAGCTCCATTCCAAAATCTTCAATTAAGGCTGCTGCTGCAAAGGATCGTCCTGTTCCTCCGCAAATAAATACTCGTTTCCCCTGCAGCCTTTCCCGAATCTTTTCCAGTTGAGGAAGAATTCTCTGATGCTCCTTCTCAATGTACTGATTTGCCTCTTCCTCTTTACCGACAAGAGCTGCAACTCCCTTCAACCATAGATCCGTATTTCTAACTCCAATCGGCATTACCGTATGGGAAAAGGGAATGTCGTAATCTTCCTCTAATTCCTTCATAAATTCGTCTGCGAACACCTTACAGATGGAGGTTGAGGCTATTGCCGCCGGAATATGTTTGATTTTCTCCAGTGAGCTATAAAAGGGGATGTAATTAACCTTTAAGTTCAATAACCCTAGAATACGTTCAATTTCTAATTGGTCTTTATAGCTAATGGAAGTAGGCGCAAATAGATTAATTAGGCCTTCCTCCTTCTCCAGCTTCACTCCCTGAAGAATATACTTGGATATGGCAATAAAGGCTGCATCAAAACCTGAAGCGCAGATTTTTGATTTAAAGCCATCGCAGTGAATCGGTACAATGAATGCACTGCTCTCCTGCTGCAGTTCTCTCGCAATGGCATCCACATCATCCCCGATGATTCCGGAAGCGCAGGAGGTAAAGATAAAGATCAATTTCGGCTGATAGCGTTCCTCTGCCAATTTCACCGCTTCCTTTAACTTTGTTTCTCCACCCAGAATGATGTCTTTCTGGTCCAGATTCGTAACAATTAGTCTTGCACTTTTAATATTCTTCACTCCACGGTGCGCCTGACCAACCCGGTACATATCAGAGGCAAGGCTGGTACAACCAACACACCCCTGGGGTGAATGTGAGATAAACACTGCATCCTCTAAGGACATGAGTGCAGCCAGACTATTGATCTGCTGGCATTGAAGCCCCTGACTAAAGGTACGATCTGCCGCCTTCAGACATCTCTTCTCGAATTCAGAGGATAATTTTCTGCTATTGCCTCCGCAATCGTTAAAGGTATTCGGACGGCTTTCCCGAATTCCTGAATATGTGTGACTCATTTAGATACTTCTCCTTCCTACTAACTCCTTCAATATAGTTAAAACCAATTCATTTTCTTCCCAGGTTCCAATGGAGATCCGAACCCAGGTTGGTAACCCGAACTCTTTTCCTGCCCGTATGATAATCCCTCTTTTCAGATATTCCCCGGCTAGCTCCTCGCTGTCCCTGCTGGTATCAAAAAGAATAAAATTACAATTGGAGTTCACATACTTTAGTCCCAGCTCCGACAGGGTTCTATAATATAATTCCAGTCCTCTCTTATTGTTCTCAATCACGAAAGTCCTGAACTCCCAGTCCTCCAGACTTGCAGCGGCAGCAAGCTGTGCCAGTGCATTGGTATTAATCGGAATTCGAACCTTATTCAGACTGCTAATAATCTGTTTATTGGCAATACCATACCCGATGCGCAAGGATGCAAGACCATAGGCCTTGGAAAAGGTCCGAAGCAAGATCACGTTCTCATATTCCCGAAGAATTCTGATTGAATCCGGATATCCTTCTTCTGTGACATAATCAATATAGGCTTCGTCCAGCACCAACAGGATATTGGAAGGCAGTACCTCCAGGAAATCCCGGATTTCTGCATTTGTAACAATCGTTCCCGTCGGGTTATTGGGGTTACACAACCATACCACTTTTGTCCGCTCTGTGATTGCTGCCTTTGCTCCCTCTAAGTCAACCTTATATTCCTTAAGCGGTACACTAACGATTTCTGCTCCCATCTGTAAGGTAACATTTTTATACCAGCCAAAGGAGGGTTCCATCATAATTGCCTCATCTGCTTCATTCAGGAAGGTCTGAGCTATCATAGAGATCAGCTCAAAGGACCCGTTTCCAAAGATGAGCTCTCCCTGGTCAATTTTATGGAGCTCTGATAGTTTTTCTCTCAATACCGTACAATTCATATCAGGGTAATAGGAGATATCCCCCAGAGACTTTTTTATTACCTCTTTCACATGAGGAGAATAGCCATTGGTATTTTCGTTGCCGGCCAGTTTAATGATCCTTTCCAGACCCAGCTCCCGCTTTACTGCTTCTATTGTTTTCGCTGCTACGTATCCATTTATTTGACTCAGCGCATTTCTTGGCTGAACAGCATATGGTTTTTCTGCCATAATTCTTTCTCCTCCTCTTGCTCGCAGATCAGCGTATTACAACGCATTCAACACTTGCCTTACCGCCGCTTTTCTCCGTTCCTGCTTCACAATCCGGTCAGTTTCTATGATTGCCCCAATAATCTCTTCTACCGTCTTTCCATACCCAAGACTGGTAAAGCCGGGAAAGTCTCTTAAGATACTCTCTGCTATGATCTCCAGTTGTTCGATATCCCCCTGATCGACTCCGATATCCTCCGAAGTAAGGGCTAACTGGAAGGAGTCAAATAATTGAATTGCAGCAAGTATCTCCTCCTCTGTTCGTTTCTCCAGTACAAACTGAACCAGAAGACCAAGTGCCACCTTTTCCCCGTGAAGCATATGACGTGTATTGGCCAGTCTGGTGGTTCCATAGTAAAACGGGTGAGCGAAGCCTCCATAAAAGCTGCCGCCTTCTGTAAAACTGCCCACAAAGCCGGCAAGATAGATAATTGCATCTATGGTATCGCAGGTCGCTTTCGTTATGATGTTCCTTTTCCCATCCTCCACTACCTTTTGCCCTTGCGCTTTCAAAAGATCAAAAGCGATTTTCGCACCGCTAAGGGATAGCTTCAGAGTGATATTATCTCCTGCCAGAGGAAGATTTGGCACTGTCTCATACCATTTTGCCAAAGTATCAATAATACCTGCTCTTAAATATCTGGAAGGAGCCCCTCCTATAATGCCTGCATCGGCAATGATTAATCTTGGCGTCCTTTCATTCCAGAAAACTGTATCAAAGTCACCGTCCTCCCGGTACAAAATGGAGCAAGCGGCCCAGGCAGCGCAGGTAGCTGCAATGGTAGGTATGGTAACGACCGGCAGCCCGGTTTTTGAACCAACTACCTTCGCGGTATCGCATACCTTGCCGCCTCCGATTCCGATGATCAGATTCACCCCCAGCTTCCCTGCCGTTTGTACATAATCATCAATTGCCGCAAAGGTAGGGTAACCCTGAAACTCTGCAACCTGATATTCAATTCCATTTACATCAAGGCTGTTATAAAAGCTTTTGCCGACCACACTGAGCGGGGTCTTACTTCCGATGATCAAAGCATGTGTTCCGTACTTTCTTATGTACTCTCCCGCAGCCGGAAGGATATCCTTTTGGCTGATATATTCCACCGGAGTCTTTATCGTTAACATAATATTAGCTCCTTTCCATTCACTTTCTATTTCATTAAATTGCAAAATCCAGCTTTCCTGCCTCCAGCTCCTTTTGATCTACATCGATCTTCAATAACCGGTTTAAAATTAATTGTTCAAAGTAATTCGTGTCATTATCCTTTAATCTTGGCCTTGGCAGGCTGATCTGAATATCCAGCGTTATATGATTATCCTCCATCAAAATCACACGATTTGCCAGCTTAACCGCTTCACTGACATCATGGGTCACTAAGATTCCGGTAAAGCCCTGCTCAGTCCATAGCCGTTCGATTAGTTCCTGCATTTCCAGCCTGGTAAGTGCATCCAGGGCTCCTAGAGGTTCATCCAGCAACAATACATTTGGTTTTCCGGCCAGCGCCCTTGCCAGCGCAACTCTCTGCTTTTGACCACCGGAAAGAACTCCCGGCCATTCCGCCTTTTTATTAATAAGTCCAACCTTCTCCAGGGTCTGTGCTGCCGCTGCCTCATTCTTATCAGGGGTTCCGATCATAACATTGGAGATCACTTTCTTCCAGGGCAGCAGTCTGGCTTCCTGAAATAAGACTCTAACATGGCAATTGACACCTGTTACCTCCTTACCATCTAACTTGATACTCCCTTGCGTTGGGGTATCAAGTCCTGCAATCATTCGAAGCAGGGTACTTTTTCCACAGCCACTGTGCCCTACAATTGCAACGAAGTCTCCCGGTTCAATGGATAAATTAAAATCCTTCAACACCTCCAGGCTTCCAAAATTCTTAGTAATATCAGTAATGTCAATTCCATAACCGTTGTTATTTTCGCTCATGCTATCCTAATCTCCTTTCTGAACACCAGATGTACAGGTCATTGTAAAATAAAGAAACCTTCTTCTGCTAATCCCGGCAGGTACAGGTATTAAAACAACCTTTACCACTAGCTTTTACTAAGGTCTTTGACCTAGTCTTCACTGAGCTTTCATGCAGATGTTCGACTAAACCTTCCCCTGCCCTTCCTTCCGACTTTCCTCCAAAACTACTCTGACTTTCATTTACGAAACAACACGCCACTGCAACAGTCTGCGTTCCAGCCAGGACGCTATCACATCAGATAATTTACCAAGAAGAGCATAGATAATGATACTAAGCACCACCTTATCCATCTGCATCAGCTCTCTCGCTGTCATTGCCATATAACCGATTCCCGCATCGGCAGCTATGGTTTCAGCAGCAATTAAGATTAACCACATCGTTCCAAGGGATAGCCGTACCCCTACCAGGATTGAGGCTAAGGCTCCCGGGAATATGATATTTCGAAATAGAGCGAAGCCCTTTAAGCCATAGACCTTTCCCATCTCAATTAAGCCCTTATCCAGAGACTTAATTCCATGATAGGTATTAATATAGATGGGAAAGAACACACCGAAGGCCACCATAATCACCTTCACCCGCTCTCCAATTCCAAACCAGACAATCATCAGCGAAATCAGTGCTAATACCGGAATATTTCGCAGCATCTGAATGGTTGT
The DNA here is from genome assembly GCA_023392995.1 of Bacillota bacterium. Classification (GTDB taxonomy): domain Bacteria; phylum Bacillota; class Clostridia; order Lachnospirales; family Lachnospiraceae; genus Mobilitalea. The sequence continues at coordinate 3,042 of JAEWMZ010000192.1, read as the reverse complement.
GTTAAGCGCAATGTCCGACAGCCTCCATAGTCCATTCATAAGCCCCAGCCCAAAGCCAATCCCTCCACCGATGATAAAGCCGATAATCGCTCTCTTTGCACTTACCTCGGTATATTCGATCAGCTGCCCATTCTGCAGCATACTGATCGCTCTGATCACCACCTTTGCCGGAGAAGGAAATATTGTATTTCCAGCCCCCGTACCGGTTGCGGCATACCATGCAAGAATTAAACCCAGAGGTACCATCCACTGTAATAAAACACTGTAATTACTCTTCTTGTTTTTTTGCCTCATCTTTTATTCTCTCCCTCTACTGACTGCTGCTTCTAAAGGGACGGGTATAAGCCCCCTCTAATTATCAGTCCTGATGAAATACCCGTCACCTTAGAACCACTCTAATTCAAATTAAAACGAGGTGAATCGGCGGGTCAATTCACTCTTAAATTATTTTACCGGATGAATCATTTTGCGGGATTTACCACCTCGCAGGTATCCATTCTTATTTGCTAAGTTGATCGATTGAACTCGTTATATCCTCGGATAGCGACTCATCGTATAACCCTGATACATCAACTTGTTTCTCTAGCAGCCCAATCTCATAGAAGGTATCCGCCACCTTTTGCTCTGAGGCAATGACCTCCTGGGAAATCAGCTTCACATGCGTTTCCCTCTGGGCAAAGCCCTTTTGCAGTACGGATAAATTCTCTTCGTAGGTTACACCGGTGGGGTCTGCCGAGATTTTCGCCCAATCCTCAAGGTGATCCTTCTGCCATTGATAGGCCAGCTCTAATCTTCCGATATAATCTGTAATTGCAGCTCGAAGCTTTTCATCTCCAAGGGCTGTTATGGACGCCTCATAAGGGAAATTACCGGATAAGATATTTTCTGCGGAAGCTAAGGTGACAGCTCCGTTATTCTTTGCTGCATTTATGGAATTTCCGTAGCTTGCAAAGGCATCCAGCTCTCCCCCTAATAATGCCGTAACCCCATCGGCTGTGGTAATCTCAATCGCGTTAATATCCTTCCAGCCCAGTCCGGCCTCCTTTAACATCTGATATAAGAAATATTGCGCCGTAGTGGATTTAATATAACCAACCTTTTTCCCTTTCAGCTCCGCCACACTCTGAATTGCTGAACCAGGGGGCAGGATTAATTCCTGCAGCTGGGTATTACTGTTACTGATGGCGATGATCTTAAAATTTCCGCCGTTTTCTGCCAAGGAAGCATAGATGGGGGGAATCTCACTGGAGCCGGTTAAATCGATCTGATTTGCCGCCATTGCCTCTAAGCATAAGTTTCCTCCTTGGAAGGTCGTGTACGTCACTTGATACGGCGTATCGTCAAGGCCTGCTGCCTTTAATAATTCTTTTTGCAATTCCCATCCGGTGGAACCAAATCTCAGGGTTACTCCGCTTAAGTCAATGTCAGTGGTCTCCGCAGTAACCTGTGTACTACCGCTATCATTTGAGGTATTATTTTCGGATGTAGTATTACTTTCAGATGTGGTTTTATCCTCTGATTTTGTATCAGTTTCGGATGAAGCGCCCACCGCAGAATCCGTCTTAGCGGTTTCTGCGGTATTGCTCTTCGAGGTGCAAGCACTTAATAAAAGTACCATTGAAAACATTGTCATTAAAATCATACTTACTCTTCTTTTCTTCATATCATTTTCCCTCTCTGTCTTCCCAAATCCGGTTAATTGAAACCAAGTAGTTTTTTTTTCTTTCCTTCAATGCAGATTTTTGACCAAACTTCAGCTCGTATCTAACCGGATGCTTTACATCCCAAGGCAATCGTTATCGCGGTGAAATATTCTGCCAGAGGTTAAATCAATCCTTCCTTAACTAATTTTATCTCAGAATTATAATAAATCAGCTTTTTTACCGCATCCTCAATATAATGGGCTACCGCAAAGGCAGTAATTCCCCGTTTACTAAGCTCATACTCCGCACCAGGTCCAATTTGGCGAACCAATACATACTTGCAATCCGCTAAAAGGTTCACTGTCTGCGCCAGCCCCTCTTCGCTATGGCTTCCAGCCTGACATGCCGCGGCGGTTTCTCTCGTTTCCTCGAAGTAATATTCTCCTGCGTCCTCTACGTTTACTATGTAAAATTTATCTGCTCTGCCAAAATGTTGATTGACTACTTTCCCATCCGTACTGGCGATCGCTATTTTATAAGCCATGCTCCATCCTCCATCCTGTTAAGGCACTATCTCCGTTTATGTTACTCCATCCTCCTGATAAAAATATCAATGATCTATATTACCTTTGGAAGCCACCCATTTTCTGATCTAGCCGTGGGAAAATGTATCCTTATGCGCTAACCGATTGAAGTAGATCTGATCTCCAAAATCTTTTTCACCGGGAACACCGATGGCATCTGCCCTGCATCTTTGACAATGACGAAAGACATCAATAAATTCGCCGGCTTTTAATCTAGCTCTATCAATCTGGGAACAAGTTGGAGCCTTGCAATGGGCTAATTCATGCTGCGGAATCAACGGGATAATATTGTAAATGGATGCACCCGCCTCACTGACGCACCTTGCCACCTCTTCCACATGGTCTTCATTGATTCCCGGTACCAGCACCGTATTCACCTTTATGGTTGTTCCGGCCTTTGCCAGCTTACGAATCCCCTCCAGCTGGTTTCGTATCAGGATCTCAGCTGCTTCCTGCCCTTCATAGACCTTACCGTGATAGACAATCTTCGAATTTAACTGGCTTTCAATCAACGGATCAACCGCATTTACGGTTACTGTCAATGAGTCAATACCAACCTCAATCAGCTCCTCCGCCCGTTCTGACAACAGTAATCCGTTGGTGCTCATGCATTTGATCAGATTTGGAAAATGCTGCTTTATTAAGCGGAAGGTATGAAGGGCATAGTCCGTTGCCAGAGTGTCTCCCGGGCCTGCAATGCCCGCAACAGTGATCTCCGGACATAGCTCCAGGGATTTGCGGACAACTTCGATTGCTTCTTCCGGTTTTATGATGGCTGCCGTAACGCCAGGCCTGTTTTCATAATCATTGATCTT
>JAEWMZ010000143.1 GCA_023392995.1 Bacillota bacterium | reverse complement strand
GGGAAGGTCTCTTTTGTAACAAGGATTTGTTTGATAAATACAGCTTAGAGCTTCCGACAGACTGGGATAAGATGTTAAAAGCAATCGACGTATTTAAGCAGAATGATATCGTTCCAATTGCAGTTTCTTTAAATAATGTTCCTCATTACTGGATTGAGTTTTTAATGCTTTCTGCTGCCGGAGCTGATGGATACAAATCCGTACCAGAGACCGCACCAGAGGATTGGTGCAAGGGTCTTGACATGTTTAAGACATTAAGAGACCTAGGGGCATTCCCGGTTGATACGGATACGATTGATAATGATTTTGCAGGTGAAATGTTCAAGAATAAAGAAGCTGCTATGCAGCTGGATGGTTCCTGGTATCTTGGAGGTATTCCGGATCAGGATAACACGGTATTAGTGACCTTCCCAGTAATTGCAGGCGGAAAGGCTCAGGCGGGCAGTATGGTTGGAGGTATTTCCTCTGGTTTCTATATTACAAAAAAGGCCTGGGAGGATCCGGATAAGAGAGACGCTGCAGTTAAATTTGTTATGACTCATACCAATGCCGCATCTGTTCAAAAATACTGGAATGGTAACGGTCAAGCGGCTACTACCGTTCAGGCAGTGGATAACATGACACCTCTGGGAATATCCGGAATGGAATACAGCCAGGCGGCTACCAGCATCAGCGCACCTACAGATTCCCGTATCAGTCAGGAAGCTTATAATACCCTTGTGGCTGGCATCGTAGATGTATCCACCGGTGCAAAAACCTCCAAGGAGCTACTGGATGAAGTATTAGCTATCAATGCAAAATAGCAAGAGCTATCAGGGAGGGGGGTCTTCACCGGCTTCCTCCCCTTTTTACAGGAAGGGCGAGAAAATTATGCTATATAAGAAAAAATTACCGTTACTTATATTTCTGCTTCCAGGCATGGTATTAATGTTGATCTTCTTATTTGAACCATTTCTTGAGAATATTATGAATAGCTTTTATGACATGAAATCAGTGGTAAAATTACCGGGACAGGAATGGACATTTCTTGCCTTTGATAATTATAAAAAGCTTTTTAGCGATCCCAAGATTCGAATAGCGATCCTAAATTCCATAAAGATGATGTTTATGGCAGTGATTTTTCAGGTTGGAATCGCATTTGTTCTCGCTGTTTTAGTAAATATGATTCGAAAAGGTCAGCATATCTTTCGGACAATCTACTTTTTCCCAATTGTCATCTCTGCAACTGCCATTGGTCTGCTATTTCAGCTGTTTTACAATTATAAGGGCGGCATGCTGAATCAGCTGCTGAAGGTGCTAGGTATGCCGGCTGTAAACTGGCTGTCCGTAGAAAATGCCTTCAAGATGGTATCCATACCAATTATCTGGAGCTATGTGGGATTTTATTTTGTAATTCTTTTGACGGGTTTAAATTCTATTTCCGAGGATATCTATGAAGCAGCTGCAATTGACGGATGCACCAAATTCAAACAGGTATTTTACATTACGATTCCACTGATTCGAGGTGCTATGACCACCTGTATCACCCTGGCTGTAACCGGTGCGTTAAAAGTATTTGATTTGCCTTGGGTAATCGTACCAAAGGGAGCTCCTCAGGGAACTACCCACTTTTTAGGAACCTATATGTATGAACAGACCTTTACCATTGGTAATATCGACTACGGCTCAACGATTGCATTCCTGATTGTAATTATGGGAGTTATCATATCGAAGGTAGTTTCTAAGATAATGAGACCGGAGGCTAACTTATAGCATACGCAACAGCGAGATGGAGGTAACAATGTCTGTTAAAAAGAAAAGAAAGAGTTTGAAATTATCCGATATTATCATATATATTTTTCTATCTCTCTGGGGGATAACAACGATTTTTCCCTTTGTATGGATCATAAATAATTCCTTTAAGCCTTCCAGAGAAGTAGTGAATACTTCCTTTGCCCTGCCGATCCAATTTACCTGGGATAATTACCGGAATGCCTTTGATAATCTCAATATCCTTGAGGCCTATAAAAATAGTCTTATCATCTCGGGAAGCGTTACAATTGGAGTTATGCTGCTTGCCAGCATGATGGCCTTTGCTCTGACAAGATATCAGTTTCGGGGAAAAGAAGTTGTCCTGTCACTCATCATGGCAAGTCTTATGTTCCCGGTGTTTTCCACAATTATTCCGGTATTTAAGCTGATGTCAAATTTTGATCTTCTGAATAAGCCGTTGGCGGTAATCCTGCCCCAGATAGCGGGAAATCTAAGCTTTGCTGCCGTTGTTATGATTGGATATATGAGAGACCTCCCTATTGAAATGGAAGAAGCGGCCTATATGGAGGGGGCAAACGTAAGACAGGTATTTACGAGAATTATTGTCCCGCTTTGCAAGCCTTCCCTGGCTACCGTAGCCATATTTTGCTTCCTCTGGTCTTATAATGATTTATTTACTCAGCTCATCATGATTCGAAGAAGAACCAAATACCCAATCTGCGCCCTGCTGAATGAAATTAGCTCCAAATACGGTACAGATTATGGCTTGATGGCTGCTTCCATTGCCATTATTATGATACCTGTGTTAATTGTATATATATTTTTACAGAAGAATATTATTAAGGGTTTGACAGCCGGAGCAATAAAAGGATAAAATTAAGTGAAAGCTTGAAGAAAAAATTAGGGGTGGCTTATGTATAAGGTTGTTGTAATTGATGATGAACCTATAATCGTAGAAGGAATCTCCCGGATGATTGATTGGGAGAGTTTTGAATGCCGCATTGCTGCAAGTGCAAATGATGGAGTAGAAGGTACACAGATAATCAGAACACACGCGCCTCATATCATAATCACTGATATTTCTATGCCTGATTTGGATGGTTTATCTATGATTGCAGGAATAAAATCGGAATTCCCGGAGACGGAGATTAGCATCTTAACGGGCTATCGTAAATTCGAATACGCCCAACAGGCAGTGAATTTAGGGGTGACACGATTTTTATTAAAACCCTCGAATCTTGAGGAGATTGAAGAGGCCATTAAGGTGATGGTACATAACCTTAAGGAACACGGAATCAAGCAGGTGGATA
>JAEWMZ010000132.1 GCA_023392995.1 Bacillota bacterium | reverse complement strand
GAACCTCTTCTGCTGCTTCCTGTTTCCGATCCGTACCATAAGAGGAGATATGAATTCCAGTCAATACAACCTCCTTATAGCCCTTTTTCACAAGCTCGGATACCTCGGCAATAATTTCTGCTTCCTTTCTGCTGCGAACCCTTCCCCTGACATAGGGGATAATGCAGTACGAACAGAAGCGATTACAGCCATCTTGAATCTTAACCACTGCTCTGGTTTTTTCCATCGTAGAGGCGACATTCAATTCCTCATACTCCTGCTCAAAATCGATATCTATCACCAGCTCCTCTTTCTTCTGGCTGTTCTTACAGCGTTCCACCATTTCAACGATATCAGATTTTTTATTATTACCAACAACTAAATCCACCGCGCTGTCCTCCAGCAAAACTTCTTCTGCTGCTTGAACATAGCATCCTACGGCGGCAATAATAGCGTCTGGATTTCTCTTTTTTGCCTGGTGTAGCATCTGTCTGGACTTACGATCTGCAATATTTGTTACCGTACAGGTATTAACCACATACACATCTGCTGTATCTTTAAAATCCACGATATCATAGCCTGCGTTCTCAAACATACCTCGCATGGCCTCAGTTTCATAAGAATTCACCTTACATCCCAGGCTAAGAAATGCTGCTGTTTTATTCATCTATTTAAAATCCTTTCTAAAAGTAAACATCCTTAGGTAATTGCAAAACTCATTAACAGAAGCTATTGTATACACAACAAATACTGTTTCGAAGCGGAAGCTAAGCCCGAAGGAAGCGTTGGAGCGAAGAAATAGCATTTGTTGTGTATACAATTATAAAAACTATATGGTTTCGCAATTGCCTAAGGAAACATCCTTTCTCACTGACAACATCAAAATTTTGTAAATTCCGCTTCCTGTACAACTTTTCCCGTTTTTTTTTATGAACTTTGTATATTGACTTTTATTTTGCTAAATTATAGTATATACATATACTTGAAGAAGGAGGAATTAGTGATGAAGACAGTGAAAATATCTTTAAATTCAATCGATAAGGTAAAAGCTTTCGTAAATGACGTGACAAAATTTGATTCCGATTTTGATTTGGTTTCCGGCAGATACGTTATAGATGCAAAGTCCATCATGGGCATTTTCAGTCTTGACTTATCAAAGGTGATTGACTTAAATATCCATAGCGAGGAGAACATGGAAAATATCCTTGCAATCTTAAAGCCATACATTGTAGAATAGTCATTTCAAGAGGTTGTCATCATCGGCAACCTCTTTTTTTATTTCAACAAACTCTATCTTCAATAATCATTGTCTTTAAAAAGCTTCATCTTTAACAGCTTTATGTCCAACAAGACAAGCGGCTACTGTTTGTTTTATTCTTACTGCTTGTTCATTCTTTGACTTAGCCAACTGCAACTATTTCTACCGTATTCAAAGCGATCTCTATCATTTCTTCTATTTTTTCTTCCAGCTTCTTCTCTGAATTGCGAATTACCTTTGTACTGGGCTTTGTTACAGGATGCTTTGCAACGAATATGGTACAGCAATCCTCAAAAGGCTGAATAGAAGTCTCAAAGGTATCAATTTCCTTAGCGATATCTACGATATCCTTCTTATCAAAAGCGATTAAAGGACGATAAACCGGCATGTTACATACCTCGTTAGTGGCTGCAAGGCTCTGCATTGTCTGACTTGCCACCTGACCCAAGCTTTCTCCGGTAATCAGGCCGAGACAATTCTCCTGTTCTGCTAACCGCTCAGCTATTTTCATCATGTAACGGCGCATGATAATGGTCAGCTCTTCATGAGGACACTGGTCATAAATATACAGCTGGATATCCGTGAAATTCACTACGAAAAGCTTCATTTTCCCCGTATATTTTGAGATTTTCTCTGCTAAATCAACTACTTTTTGCTTTGCTCGATCACTGGTATAAGGCGGTGCATGAAAGTAGGTTGCTGCCAGGGATACACCACGCTTTGACAGCATATAGCCTGCCACCGGGCTATCAATTCCACCGGATAACAACAGCATTGCTTTTCCGTTACAGCCAACAGGCATACCTCCAAGACCTGGAATCACAATAGAATATACATAGCATTTTGTACGAACTTCCACTGTAATTCTCACTGAAGGATTATGAACATCTACTTTCATCTCAGGGAATCTCTTAAGTAAATATGCCCCCATCTCGATGCAGATCTCCGGTGAAGTAAATTGATAATTCTTATCCGCACGCTTTGCCTCCACCTTAAATGTAAACTGGCGATCCTCGTACATCCTCTCAACATAATTACCCACACCCTTTGTTAACGCATCCCATTCAGAGCTTTCTATCACTGCGACAGGGCAGATTGAGGCGATACCAAACACTTTCTTCAGTGCCAAGACAGTCTCCTCATAATCATAGCCCTCCGGGCATTCCACAAAAATTCTTCCCTGCTCCTTACTAACAATATATTCCCCTAACGGATTCAAGGCTTCCTTAATACGATCACGCAGGGCATTCTCAAAAATATATCGATTATTTCCCTTCAGACCGATCTCGGCATATTTTATCAAAAAAGCTTTAAACATTCTAATCCTCCTGATTTTTAGGAGGATTTCTCCTCC
>JAEWMZ010000094.1 GCA_023392995.1 Bacillota bacterium | reverse complement strand
GTCATGCCAATAAAGGTTCCTCTGGCATTTGGATTATTATGGGGCGTTCTTTCTCCCATGAGATAAGGCAAGAAGAATACCTGATTCTTTCCAAGCTCTCCGATCTCCTTCTGTTCCTTTCCATATTCCTTTGTTCCAATGATATCGTCCATCCACCATTTATTAGAAGCTGCTGCTGAGAGCATTACTCCCATGAAATGATATTTTCCATCTGCATGAGCAAAAGCATGAAGTGCATTATTATCATCTACCGCGAATTCCTTGGAGGAAATAAACACTACGCCGGAGGTACCAAGTGATACATTACATTTTCCTTCTCCAACGGTTCCTGTTCCCACAGCTGCAACTGCCTGATCACCGCCGCCAGCAATTACCTTGATGTTGGTAGATAAACCAAGCTCTTTTGCTGCCGCCTCTGTCATGTTTCCAACTACTTGATAGGATTCATGTATTTTAGCCATCTGCTCTTCCTTCAGACCACACAGCTCAAGCATTTCCTGGGACCAGCGCTTATTCTTAACATCCAGCAAAAGCATACCGGAAGCATCGGATACGTCGGTGCAATGTACACCAGATAATTTATAAGCTACATAATCCTTCGGCAGCATGACCTTCTTGATCTTCGCGAAATTCTCCGGCTCGTTATTTCTAACCCATAGCAATTTTGGAGCTGTAAATCCGGTTAATGCCATATTCGCGGTGTAGCTGGATATTTTCTCTCTTCCTATTTCAAGATTGAGATAATCACATTCCGCCTGAGTACGACCATCGTTCCAAAGGATCGCCGGACGAATAACCTGGTCATTCTCATCAAGAATTACCATTCCATGCATCTGGCCGCTAAAGCTGATACCATCAATCTGCGTTTTATCACAAGCACTTGTTAATTCTGCAATTCCGTCTACTAAAGCAGTATACCAATCCTCCGGATTCTGTTCAGACCAGCCTGGCTTCGGGAAATACAAGGGATATTCTCTTGTTACAATACTTTTGATATCTCCCTCCTCATCCATTAATAATAGTTTTATTGAGGAAGTACCTAAATCAACACCAATATAAAGCATATTATGTAACACTCCTTTCCGTTTTTAGATTCATAGGTAATTTAGAAACAATATAGTTTTGTAATATTATACAGCAGATACAATTCCTTCACGGGGGCGTTTCCTTCGGGCTTAACCTCTGCTTCGCAATAGTATTTACTGTGTATACAATATCTTCAGTTCATAAGTTTCGTAATTACCCGTTTGACTTTCAGAAAGAAGCAGTTTACTTCTTTCCTGGCCTATAAATTCTTTTCTATTTTCTTTTTTTAATTACATTCCGAGCTTCGTATAGTCAATAAACTATATCATATTTACTATATCAATTTGCAACTTTTCTGTCAATAGAGAATGCTGTTTTTCGCGAAATTAACTGCCCTGAATGATACGTCAGACAGACATTTGTTAATTATCAAAACAAATAGTATATTCTCTCTTCCCAAATAATTGCTTTTATGCTACCATAATCATAATTCATGAGCTTTACTTAATAATTAATATAAAGAATTCGATCTATGAAAGGCGACAGGAATGGTTACAGGTAGCAAGGAACTCATACGGGATATCAACACAAAGTTGGTATTGGAAACGATCATAAACAATAATAGTATATCCAGGGCCGCAATCGCAAAATATCTGGGCTTGACCAAAGCCACGATATCTGCCATTGTACAGGAATTAATTAATAAAAAACTGGTAATCGAAATCGGAAGTGATGACACCAGCTTGGGGCGTAAGCCAATTTTATTGAGTCTTCACAAAAAAGCCGGCTATGTAATTGGAATTGATATCGGTGTCGATACCATATCTGCTCTTGGCTCGGATCTGGTTGGGGAGGATTGTAGTTTAAAGCAGATTAAAACTCCCAAGAACACCTCCAATATGATCCATGTATTAATTGATCTGATCGAGTCCATGAAGCTACCCAGGGATTCTGATTACGGACTGGTGGGTATCTCACTGGGTATTCATGGCGTTATTGCAAATAATCAGGTTTCCTTTGCACCCTATTATAATTTAACCGGAATCAATTTAGCCGAAGGACTGGAGCAGCATTTTAATGTCCCTGTATATCTTGAAAATGAAGCTAATCTTTCGGTGATCGGAGAAAAAACCTTCCAGTATGATTATGCCAACATTGCTAATATCAGTGTTCATTCCGGTATCGGCTTAGGTATCATCATAAATGATCAGCTCTATACCGGCTACAATGGCAGAGCTGGCGAATTCGGTCATACAATTATTGATATCGAGGGACGGCAATGTCCCTGCGGCAACAAAGGCTGCTTTGAACAATATGCTTCGGAGCGCTCTTTACTAAAGGAGTTCTCTGCCTTAAAGGGGCTTGAGGAGACAAGCTTTGAACAGTTTATAGAGGCTTATGAAGCAAACGATGCCGATGCTCTGAAAATCATGGAGGATTTTATTAAGTATATGTCTATTGGTATCAATAATATATTAAATGCCTATAACCCTGATATCGTAATTATTAACAGTGCCTTTACCATTCAGTTTCCCCATATCACAGACCGGATTCAGGCTGCGCTATCCAGTAAGATGAACAGCTATATCAGTATTGTTCCTTCTGTATTGCAGGATACCTCAATCCTACTTGGTGGTATTTGTGTCGCAATCAAAGGCTTCCTGGGTGTTGAAGTTTTGAAACTGAATCATATTGATATTAGAGGATAATCATCATAATAAAGGGGCTGGAACAATGTATCAGTAAACTAAAATTATACATTGTTATCAGCCCTTTTCATTTCTTTTTCCTTTATAAGCTACCGGTGCTCTTCTTGCCGGACTCGCTCATATTTCAATGGAAATACTGCTATTTGTAGATACTACTTTTGTTCTTTCTACCAAGAACCTGAATACAGCCAATCAACTGCGATTTGAATTAGTAGAAAATGCTCTCACACGGTTTTACTCCTGCGAACTCTCATTCTGCTTTTGCTTTTCTTCTCTTTTCTTCTTTGCGATCAACCCGCCGATTCTTCCTGATTCCTTTGCGGTAAGAGACTTCCATCCGCTTTTCATAACCTTGTCCAAATATCCAAGCTCCGCAGCTATCTCATACTTGACTGCCTCTTCCGGTTTTATATGCTCTAAATCAATTTCTTTTTCCTTTTTGACTCCCATAGGAACACTCCTTTTATTTCTAAAATCAATAGGAAATTGCGAAGCAATATAGTCATTGTAATTGTATACGCAACAGTTACTATTTCTTCGCTCCAATGCTTCCTTCGGGCTTAGCTTCCGCTTCGAAACAGCATCTGTTGTGTATACAATAACTTCAGTTAATGAATTTCGCAATTACCTACTAAAATAAAGCTTATTGCTTATCTTATTTATAAAGAGTCTTCCCATCTAAAATCAATCTATTCTGATTTCTCTCGCAAGAGGCAGTGAATAAATGATCATTTCCTTCACCGTCTTTCGTTGCATCTGCTCTAGTGCCTTGCGGTAATAATCAAGCTGAACCTTGTATCGCTTCCTTAACTCCTCTTCATTATTTACCATATCTGATTTGTAGTCCAGTAGTACAAGCTCTCCATCCTCTTCAAAAAATACGTCAATGATACCCTGGATTAAGATCAGCTCTTCGCTGTCCGTATCCGTTATAACCTCAGAGGCTTTGACTCCAATCACAAATTGTTTCTCCTTAAACAGCATTTCCTTTGAAGCCGCCGCCAGCATCCTCCTTGCGATGTTGCTTTTTGAAAATTGATAAATATAATCTAGTTTTAATTTTTTAGAATCTTCTGGTTTTATATATCCAGCTTCAATCATCCTATCGATTTGTAACTGAATATCCTTTTTACTTGTATCATCGGAAAGCTCCAGTAATTCCAGCACCTTATGATAAAGCGTTCCTCTGTCTGTGCCGGATAATATGCTTTCCTCCTGCTGCATGAAGCTTGGAACAGTCGCATTCACGGTCTCCTGCTCACTCAAGGATACACTTTGCTGCTCTGAATAAAGCTGCAAACTATCCTCTTCATCCAGATTTTGCCCCAGTTTTTTCAACTCTGATACGGTCATCTTAATCTTTAGAATTGCTTCCTTTTTGTATGGATAAACATAATTAAATCTACTTTTAATTTCTTCTTTGAGACCTGGATGATAGATCTCTTCCCGGTCTATCTCTAACAGTTCCTGCTTATCCTTATTGATAAAGATTTGTTTTCCCAGTTCCTGACGAAGTATTTCTGTTCGTGTAAGGATTGCAATTCTCATATCCTCCTGCTTCCATTCATAGGGCAGCTGCTGCAGCTCTGGCCGTTTCCCCATTCGATTTATCATTGCCGGAAGTACAAGCTCCATATAACTCTTAGCAGATAACAATTCAAAGAAAGAAAATTCTTTGGGTTTCAGTGCCTCCACAGATTTCATAAAACCGGATAAAATCAGCTTCTCCTTTGCTCTTGTCATCGCAACATATAAGACACGAAGCTCTTCGCCAAGATTCTCTATCTGTATTTTCTTTTGAATTACTTTCTTAAGCAGGGTCGGCACCTTTGTTCGAAGCTTACTATCAATGCATTCTGGTCCAGCACCAAGGTCACTATGCAATACAATACTGCTTCTTAGATCCTGGGTATTAAAGCTTTTGCTCATACCGGCTACAATAACGATGGGAAACTCTAAGCCCTTACTTTTATGGATACTCATAATCCGAACGGTATCATCCTGTTCACCGGCGGTAGATGCTTCACCAAAGTCGATCTCATATTTATGAAGCTTCTCCATATAACGGATAAAATGGAACAGACCGCTATAGCTGCCCTTTTCAAACCGCACCGCCTGTGATATCAGCATATCTACATTGGCTTTCCTTCGGTCACCGCCGGGCATTGCACTGATGTAATAATAATACCCGGTTTCATCCAGCACCAGCTGTATCAACTCATGAATTGGTTTATAGTTCACCATAGAGCGGTATTTTTCAAGCAAGTCCAAAAAGGCCTTTAGTTTATCCTTTAACTCCCCGTCACTTCCCTCTGTCGCATACTCTAACAAGGCCTGGTACATGCCAATGCCTCGGTTGGAAGCACGAAGAATCGCCAGCTCCGTTGATGACAGCCCGGCGACAGGCGAATAAAGAACGCCTACCAAAGGGATATCCTGGCGGGGATTATCAATAATCCGAAGAAGATTTAACAAGGTCATAATTTCCAGGGTTTGAAAATAACCGGTTCCCGTATCTGCATAAGCGCTGATCCCTTCCTGCATTAGGGTATTAACAAACACTTCAGACCAGCTGGACATACTGCGCAGTAAGATAACAATATCCCTGTACCGGGCAGGGCGGTATACCCTTTTTTCCTTATCCATCACCAGCATTCCTGTAACCGGATCAGTAAGTTCTCTGATTCGTTTGGCAACCGATCTGGCCTCCAATTCCTTCTTGGTATAGGCTGCTTCTTCCTCTGCTTCCTCCTCCGAAGCATCCAAAAGCTCAGCCTCACCCAATACTCCCTTGCTTCCTGACGCCTCCTGCTGTGCAGCTGCATTCCCGGGTGAGTTTAATTCCTCCTCCGTAACCAGCAGCAGTTCTATCCCATCCGGCATTCTTGAATCCAGTATTTCACGCTCCCAGCTCATACCCGCTTCGAATTGCGGCTCACCATCGTATAGGCCCCCGTATTTTAAGGCTGCCGCAGCATCATAGACAACGCCGCCGACTGACTCTTGCATAATTTGCTCAAATATTTGATTTACATAGGTTAGAACCGTGGCACGGCTGCGGAAGTTTCGGTCCAGGTCAATTCTCTGGTATAAATTCACATTCCCCTCCGGGTCGCATTCTTCTTCCGAATAACTCCCGTATTTCTCCATAAAGATCTCTGGCATGGCTAAACGGAATTTATAGATGCTCTGCTTCACATCTCCTACCATAAATCGGTTTGGCCGACCGATATCTTCCTTGGAAATACTTCGTAATATAGTTTCCTGCACCATATTGCTGTCCTGGTATTCATCAATCAGGATTTCCTCAAACTGCTCACTGAGTTCCAAGGCAGCCAGAGAGGGAACCTTCCTGCTTTCTGCTATCCTCCTAGAATCCTGTATCTTTTCTGTTTCCCGCGATTCCTCAGACTTTTCTCCTGGCTTTTCTGCTTTATTCTCTTCTTTATTCTCTTCTTTATTCTCTTCTTCTGGATTCTCTGCTAATACTTCTCGTTTTTTTTCTTCTAGCTTCTCTCCTAACTTTTCGCCTAATTTCTCTTCCGCTCCAGTTATTCCATCGTCCTCTAAACCAGCTTCATTCCCAGTCACCAGATCTTCTTCCAACGAATCCGCATCCTGAATCAATATTCTAAGGGCAAGATGCTCGATATCGTTAAAATCAATCAGATTCTTCTCTTCCTTCTTCTTAGCGAATTCATCCATAAATTCCAGCGTAAGATCAAATAATACCTGCATTACGCCGTCGACTGCCTGCATATCCTGCAGCATTTCCTCCGGGGACTGAAAGAAGAACTGACCCGACAAATCCTTCAGCCCCTTCTTTACCTCTTCCCGCAGTGCTTTTACCTTTTCCTTTTTCCAGGCCTCGACCTCTTCCTTCTTACTCGATAAACGGGCGAAGGCTATTTCTTGAAATAAGGCTGCACATTCCTCGTAAGTACGGGCACAGCATAATTCAGACAATAATTCACTATCTGAAATCAGAGCCGGCAAATAGGCAGCAGGTCCTCCCGCTTCGTTGCAAAGCTCCATTGCCTCCTGATTCTTTTCTCTCAAATCCTTGATTACCGCGCCCACATAGTCCAAAAGCTCCTTCATCCAGGGCGCAGCTATCATTTCCTCCAGATTCTTCAGGGCAAACATATTCTTTTTGGCGGCGATCCAGGATTTTGGCCAGGGATCACTCATGGAGAAATTATAAAGCTGCAGAATCAGCTCTTCAATGGGCAAATCAGATTTAGAGTAGGAGTAGCTCTCAATAAATGCATGAAAGTCTTCCCTGCCCTCCTCGTACCACCCCTCTAATACATTGGCAATAACATCTGACTTCATCAGAGTAATTTCTGACTCTTCCGCTATTTTAAAGGAAGGATCCAAGTCAATTCGATGAAAATAGTTACGGATTACATTCAGACAAAAGCTATGTATTGTTGTAATATTGGCACTTTGCAGCAGAGAGATCTGTTTTTGTAAATGTGCATTGTCCGGCTGATCCTTTAGCTTTTTATCAATGGCTTTTCCAATACGCTCCCTCATTTCTGCCGCTGCTGCATTGGTGAAGGTTACCACCAGGAGACGGTCAATATCAAGGGGATGCTCTCCCTCGGTTATCATTTGAATAATACGCTCAACTAATACAGCAGTCTTTCCTGACCCTGCTGCTGCGGAAACCAATAAGTTTTTATTTCTGGCATCAATTACTCTTTGCTGCGCTGTCGTCCAGCCCATTTACTCACCCCATATCTCTGTCTTAATTTCATCAGCAGACTTCTTCGCAAGGTTGCGATAGGTATAGCCCGGCAGCCGGCTATCAAAACCACAGGCACCACGGTACTCGCAATAATTGCAGGCACTTTGTTCTCCCATACGATAAGGATTTAACACAGAATCTCCATCCAGGATTGCCTTACTGTCCTTCGATAATTTACCATTCACGTACTCTATGAGAGCCTTTAGCTGCTTCTTCGACGCTACCACCGACCGCTTACCCAGTTCTCCTTCTTTGTTCGTCTCTACGGGTATGATATCAGACTTTACAGAGGCTCGGAGCTTTTGCGCCTCATCGGCCAGCTTACTGTCCATTAATCCAATTACCCTTTTGTCTTCATTTACGAGCCCATTCATGCGGAGACTTTTATAGATATCCTCCTCTGCCTGTTCCGATTTCGCTACGATTGGATCATCGATGTGATAATAGAATATCCCCGCAGGTACGATTTCTTTGCCACTGTATTCCCTGCTCAGATAATCGAGGGCTGCACTCAAATAGACGGACAGCTGCTGCTGCAAGCCATAATACACACTGCTTAAATCAAAGTAGGTGTTCCCTGACTTATAGTCAATTACCCGGACAAAGACCCTATCCTCTTCCTCATAAATATCCAGACGGTCAATCCGCCCGGTCAGACTCAGCATCAGATCCGGCATATGGTTGAACTGTTTTTCATATCCCCAGGGCTCAAAGGCGCCCTGTTTTATCTGATTGCACAGTGCCCAAAGGGTACGAACCGTAATTCGCTCCATACGCTTTATCATATATTCATTTCTCGCTGTGCTGCGAAGCACAGAGCTTTCGTATTGTTCCACCGCATAGGCTACACTTTCTCTTGCCCATTGCTCCCTTACCTCATTCGGAATGGTATGCCAGCTGTATTCACCGGTATCCAACCGCTTTGAAAAGTGATCAATCGCATTGTGAAATATGGTGCCTATGTCCGGTATTGCCAGCTTATATTCCTGCCGCTGCTCCACTGACAAACCATAGGCCAGGAAATGGGCAAAAGCACAGCCTGCATATTTCTCCAGCCGGGTTACACTTCCCTTTAGCTCCGAACCATATAATAGCTTCGCTGCCTCTTTTGAGATTCCCTGTTCCTTATTTATGAAAAATGCGCCCTCCACCAGCTTGTCGAGTATCTGGCGTTTCTCCGGCTCCTCAAGATAATATAGATACAGCTCTCTCCACAGATCCGATACCTCTAGCTGGTTATAATTTCTTAATCCCTCTGTAAGATAATTCAAGCCCTCATCTTGCAGAAGCTGCTCCACCTTCTCCGGGCAGTCACCGAGTATGTCCTTGCTGGTGTCACTTTCTTCCGTAATAGTAAGCTTAGGAAACAACTGCCTAACTTTATTTATGATAAAGGAGGGATTCACGGATTTCCCTTCCTGATTCACCTTATGATATGTAATATAAAGCTTTTCCTTAGGCTTTGTCATATTCAGATAAATATAAAATTGATCGGTAAAGGCCTGCTGACGTTTTGTCGGTGCCAGCTCAATTTGATTATTTATCAACAACTCCCGCTCAATATCGGAAAGAATTCCACCGGTTCCAATTGCCTTAGGGATAATTCCTTCGTTTACACCAACAAAAAACAATGCTCTTATGTCTTTTAATCTGGTTCGTTCTGTATCACCGATTACTACCTCATCCACTCCCGGTGGGATTAAGCCGACCTTAACCTCCACAAAACCGGTATCCAGGATTTCACCGAATTCCTTCAAGCTGCATTTTTCATCGCCAAGCAATAGCACTATTTGATCGTATAAATCCATGATAATGCGATATACCTGCTCGAACTCCTTTGCAATCAAAGGCTGTCCCACTTCTGTAAACTGAATGCGATACTGCTCCAATTTCTGCTCAATATTTAAGCTTACTCCTAACTGATATAAGGCGGTAGTGTAATCCCTTATGTTTTTCTCCCTGTCCTTAAGCACCAGGTAAAGCGGCTCCAGCTCTTCCATAAACTTCACACGAATTTCGTTAATCAGGTCTAATTGTAAGGGCTGCCTGCTGCGATATCTGCGGGTAAAGGGTTCCGCCCATCTCTTATGTCCCCGGATGCCTGTAGCAAGTACGTAATTCTCTAATAAGTCAATCTCCTCTTTTGTACAGCCGGTCAGCCCTGACCTTAAATACCGAAAGACTCCTTCATAGCCAAAATCCTCACTGATCACTACCACGGAGGCTCTTAGCAGCTCTACAAAAGGATTGCTCAGAATATCCTTCTTATAATCAATAAAGCAGGGAATCTCCGCTTGCAAGAACAAACGCTTGGCTATTCTGCCATACTCCTTTATATCCCCGGTAACCACTGCAATATCACGAAACCGATATCCTTCTTCCCTGACTAATCGCTTAATTTCCCTTGCTATAAAAGCCACCTCTGCATTCCTGTCCCTGGTGCAGTTTATACTGATATCCTCCTGCCCCTTCTCATAAGTCTCGTAGGGATAACGAAATAGATTATGTTCTAAAGCCGCAAGAGCTTCTGATTTACGAAAGCGGTAAGGTACCTTGCCTTCTCCCCTGCTCTCTGCATAAACAGGTTCTTCAATAGCCACCTTCGCCTCATCTGCTATTTTGTACAGTTTTTGAATTGTTTTATGGCTTAAACCAAATAACTGATGCTCCGCTCCCATTTGATTCAACTTTTCTCTTGGATCAAGGGTAACCGTTACCATAACCTTCTTAGCCGCGCCGAGCATCTTAGATATCAATTGATACTGGCAGGGCGTAAAACCGGTAAAGCCATCCAGACAAATGACCGTTCCCTTGATCCATTCCGAGCGGTCAATCACCTGATTTAAAACCATAAATACTTCTTCCGCAGTAATATAACGCTCTTTCATAAAGGTACGAAAGCCCTCATATACGGTATGCAAATCCTTAAGCTTAGCCTGTAATACCGGTTTCTTTCCGGCAATCTCCTGCATCTTCGCAAAATCTTCTTCCCCGACGTTATACTGATAAAGCTCAGAGAGCAATGATTTTAACTCATTAATAAAGCCGGTCTTCTTTACATTCGTACCAAAGAGAACTAAATCCTTTCGTTTTTCCGCAACCACCTTGCGCAGTACCATACTTTTTCCCGTATCCTCTAGGATTGGGTAGTCATTTCCACCAACCTCTTCAAAGATACGGTAGGCAAAGCGCAGGAAGCTAAGAATATCCACATTCATTACCCCATGTTCCGGGTGCATGGCAACGATATCCTTCTGTGTTTGCAGGGTAAATTGTTCCGGTACAATCACAAGATAATTGGTATTCGGATTCTTCTTTGATTCTTCAATTACTTCACGATATAGCTGATAGGATTTACCCGAACCGGCACTTCCCAAAAAAAGCTGCAAGGACATAAAAACTCCCTCCTTCCATTGAATTACTCTTATAGGCAACTGCGAAACAATATAGTTTTTGTAATTATATACACAGCAGATACTATTTCTTCGCTCCAATGCTTCCTTCGGGCTTAGCTTCCGCTTCGAAACAGTATCTGCTGTGTGTACAATATCTTCAGTTTTTGAGTTTCGTAATTGCCTGAATTTTCTCGGCATAATTTGTTACGAAGCTTAATAATATATAATAAGAAATAAGACATGAACCAACTCATGCTCCGGAGGATCGATATGGCAAAGACAAAAATAGTCGTTATCCAATTAAAAGAGATCATCTACACTGTGATTTTCGCAGCGCTAGGCATTCTGCTCATCCTGCTTCTTATCTTTATGTTCAAGGGTGGCAAGGGCGAGGAAGAAGCCACGTCCGGGACTAATCTATATACTGCAGGTACATATTCCTCCACATTTACTTTGAATGACATGGCTTTAAACATGGTTGTTGTAGTCGACAAGGATCATATCAATAATGTAAAGATTGAAAACCTTGATGAAGCAGTTACCACCATGTATCCACTGATTGAGCCTTCACTCGAAGCAATTGCACTGCAGTTATACAATGATGTCTCTATCGATGATGTTAAATTCATGGAGGATAGCAAGTATACACAGCAGCTTCTCGTTGAAGCTATTCAAACTACTTTAGACAAAGCAAAAGTAAAAGAGTAATTCCTACATATTATTCGGAATGCTGTAGAGCCTTCTTTTTCAACAAGGCCTTACAGCATTCCTTTTGTTTCAATTTAATTGCTCATTCCTTTTATTTATCAAATGTTTGAGAAACTCAAGTCCTCTTCTATTTTTACAAAAAATAAAGTATGCCTATTTAATCGAGACGTAAAATCCAACTCTGTACACTTGAATTTTAGTCAAAATATTTTTGATAAGGTGAAATCTCATTCAAAAAAATAATTCCTATAATTCCTGGTCCAGTGTGGGCTCCTATCGCACACCCAACATAATTTTCTATAAATTGCTCCGATCCATAAGCAGCCGTTATCTGCTTTTTTACCTGCTCCATTGTCTGGGCATCGTCTCCATGAACCAATGCAATCCTTTGGTTCCCAAGACCTGCACCACGTTCTCCAGCCATTTCAATCAGGCGCTTTAAAGCTTTATTCCTGCCTCTGATCTTTTCAATCGATTCCAAAGCTCCATTATCATTTACCTGAATAATCGGTTTGATATCCAAAAGCCCGCCTGCGATGGCGGAGGTTCTGCTTAGGCGGCCACCTTTAAAAAGATATTCCAGGGTACTAACTGTAAAAATCATCTCCATATGCTCGCAGTGCCATTCGATTCCGGCAATGATCTCTTCCTTCGTCGCACCTTTTTCCTGCATTAAGAGTGCATAATAGGTCGCAAGTCCGAAGCCAAGAGAGGCGCACTTGGAATCAATAATGGTAAGATCAAAATAAGGATATTGCTCCACAAGCTCTACTTTTGCTATATTAGCCGCATTAAATGTACCTGCAATCCCTGTGGAAAAGCAGATATAGATAACTTCATCCCCTCGTTCGGCATAGGGCTTGAAATTGTCATAAAACATATGGGCATTAATATGATAGGTCTTAATATCTGCTCCACTGCTTTGAATTTTATAAAACTCCTCCGGCATAATTGTATTACCGTCGAAATAGTCCTTATCATTAATTACAACCGGTGTTGGAATTACATGCAAATGATACTTATCAATCACCCATTTAGGGATATCTGATGCAGAATCTGTAATAATCTTTAGTGCCATAGAATCTCCTTTCGTTATACCCTATCATTTAGGTAATTGCGAAACTCATTAACTTAAGATATTGTATACACAGCAGATACTGTTTCGAAGCGGAAGCTAAGCCCGAAGGACGCGTTGCAGTGAAGAAATGGTATCTGTTGTGTATACAATTACAAAAAGTATATTGTTTCGCAATTGCCTATCTCCTATAACTGTTCCAATTCCTTCATCCATAATCTACCTGAGGCATCGCTTGGCATTCTAAGATCTCCTCTGGGGGAAACTGATACACTACCGACTTTTGGTCCATCCGGTAAGCAGGAACGTTTAAATTGCTGTGTAAAAAATCTATGATAAAAGGTTTTCAACCACTTTAATATCACCTGATCCTCATACCGGCCTTGAAAGGCATATTTTGCCAATCGGTATACTTTACTTGGCTCAAATCCAAATCTTAGGACATAATACAGGAAGAAGTCATGCAGCTCATAGGGTCCAACAATGTCCTCTGTTTTTTGAGCAATTTCACCGTCCTTCGGAGGAAGCAGCTCGGGACTAACCGGTGTGTCAAGCACATCCATCAATACTTCCCTAAGCTTCTGATCCTGGGAGGTATCTGCAAAGTAAGAAACCAGATAGCGAACCAGCGTCTTTGGTACGGAAGCATTGACACCATACATTGACATATGATCCCCATTATAAGTAGCCCAGCCAAGTGCCAGTTCCGACATATCTCCGGTGCCAACAACAAATCCGTTGTTCTTCCCCGCGATATCCATTAGTACCTGGGTACGTTCCCTCGCCTGACTGTTCTCAAAGGTCAGATCATGGACATTCTTATCATGCCCAATGTCACTAAAGTGCAGCTCCACCGCAGCTTTGATTGGCACCTCCAGCAGCGTAACTCCAAGGCACTGTGCCATTAATATTGCATTATTGTAGGTTCGATCTGTTGTACCAAAGCAGGGCATCGTAATTGCACAAATCCCCTTCTTATTAAGGCTTAGCATCTCAAAGGCCTTTACTGTTACTAACAGTGCCAGAGTGGAATCCAGTCCGCCGGAGATTCCTACAACAACATTTTTAATTCCCGTATGCGCAAGTCTGGTCTTTAGTCCCATCGCTTGTATCTGAATAATGTCATTGCAGCGCTTGTCCCTTTCTGCCTTCACAGAGGGCACAAAAGGAGCCGGATCGATAAAGCGGGTCAGCTTAAGCTCTGGCAATGGCTCCATCCCCTTACCCAGCGTAAAAGGTATCACCTGATAGGGCACCGTATTCTGCCCAAGATAGGTGTGCATCCTGCGGCGTTCACTTTTTAATTTACCTAAATCTAACTCGCTGGAGATAATTCCATTCTCAAAGGGCACAGATTCTGCCAGCAGCATTCCATTCTCAGTAATTAAATTATGACCTGAATATACCAGATCGGTAGTTGACTCCCCTTCTCCGGCATCACTATAGATATAACCACAGACCAATCTTGCAGATTGACTCTTGACCAGCTCACGCCGATATGCATCCTTACCGGTAAGCTCGTCACTGGCAGAAAGATTCGCAATTACCGTAGCCCCCGCAATGCAATGCTCGATGCTTGGTGACTTTGGTATCCAGAGATCCTCACAGATCTCAACACCAAGTATATAATCCGGCAGCTCATTGCACTGGAACAAAATATGTGATCCGAAATAAACCTGCTCTCCCAAAAAATTAATTAAAATAGGATCGGCTATTCCTGAGGTAAAATGTCTTGCTTCGTAGAATTCCGTATAATTGGGTATACTCATTTTTGGTATTAAGCCCAAAACTTTTCCATCACAGATAACAGCAGCTGTATTATATAATTTTCCTTTCACCACATAGGGAAAGCCTGCAACCACCAGGATGTCCTTTCCCTTGGTATAGTCCGCAACTGTTTTCACACCTGCAATCGCTCCATTTAACAACGTATCCTGTAAAAAAAGATCTCCGCAGGTATATCCTGTAATCCCTAGTTCCGGAAAAACAATAAGCTTATTTCCAGCTGCCACAGCTTGATCAATTAATTCCAACATCTTGCCTGTGTTATATTCGCAATCAGCAACTCTGATTACCGGAGTCGCAGCTGCAACCCTCAAAAATCCATGCTTCATTTCTAAGCCTCCTCTTGGAGGCTTTGCCTCCCAAATGTATCTTTCGCATAAAAAAATCGAAATATCTGATTTTAGTTTCTATAGTTAGGTTTTATAGTTTTACATTTTATAACCACATTAGCTATTATCTCCCGAAAGCTCCTAAACCCATCCTTTAGACAAAGCTGTAAAGCAGAAATAATTTTTACTGTAGCTAAACTTAGAAAAAGCAAACTAGGGTGTGTCTGAAACCTGCTTATTTCTGACTTTCATACACATCTAAGCTTCTTATTGTCTATTTCTATACCCATTATAGATATTCACATAGAAAAAGACAAGTAAAAAAGCGGCTCAAGGCCGCTTTCTTCATTCGTATAATACCCGGATATGCCGTTTCCTGTATTTTGACTCCTAGCCCAAGCTAGGTGGGTAACCGCATATAAGCTTCTGCCTTCCACTGCAAACGATGGCCTGACATCCACTTAAGAATATAGGAATCCCTTTTAAAGTGATGTAGGTTCAAAATAGCAGGATTATCGAACATCCCAGGAAATTTTTATGCTTTTATTATAACTTATTATACTCCGTTTTTCAAGTTTTTTATCATAAATCCGCCTGGAAATAACAGGGGATTCTTTTTAAGAGCAGCTTTATTTTGAAATAAAAGAAAGTATCAAAGTATATTTGATTTTGCACTCAATACCTTGATACTTATCTTATCCAGCCTTAAGCTAATGATTTTTATATTTCTCATACTTTATAAGTCGGGCTTTCTATTTACATTCATCCGGTAACGGAAGAACACCCCTATCATTGGTCTCATCTGCCGGCATTACATAACCGGGAAGGGTAAAGATGAATTCTGTCCCTTCTCCAGGCGCTGATATTACTTCAATACTTCCCTCATGCTTTACGGATATCTGCTTCGCTATCGCAAGTCCCAGACCGGTGCCGCTGGCATTCTGTCTTAAATTTGATTTATAGAATTTCTCAAATATATAATTAATATCTGCGGTTTCAATACCAATACCATGATCCTTGATGGATACCTGTATTCTATCTGTTTTAGATAAGCTTATTTCAACCGTTTGATCTTCCTTTGAAAATTTAATAGCATTATCAAGAATAACCATAAACATTTGGCGTAGGCGATCATAATCCCCAAGTACCATCATTAAAGGCTCTGTCTTTGTTACTTCAATTGCTATATTTTTCTTTGCTGCAATCGCTCCGGCACTTCTGATAATGTCTTCAAACACCTGAACCAGATTAACCGGTTCCTTCTCGATTGTAAAGTCAGGATTTTGCATCTTTGATAAAATAAGCAAATCAGCGATTAAGCGCTCCATTGATTTACACTCGGTAAGCATACGCCCATAGTACTGGTCAACCTGCTCCATATCCTGAACAACGCCATCTGCAAGTGTCTCTGTATAGGCACGAATTACGGTAATCGGTGTACGCAGTTCATGGGACACATTGGCAAAGAAGTCAAAGCGCATTTGATCCAGTTTTTTGCGCTCGATATCATTTTCTAAGAGCTTATCCGATAGAATATCAACCGTAGTCGCCAGGTCACCAATTTCATCATCCCGATTAATCCCTGTTTTACTTTTGTAATTACCTGCTGCCAGCTCCAAAGCAGTCGCACGCATTCTGGTAATTGGTATGGATAAACCGGTGGCAAATAAAATTACAATGACAAAGGAAATTCCCAGTGCTACTGCACTACTTAATACGATTGCGTAAAGACTGCTGTCAATCAGCTCTTGCTGCTGTTCTCCTACCAGCTGCTTGACCATAATCGCACCTACTACTTCATCACTGTCGCCATAAAGCGGACAGGCAACTGTAATTGTCTGTGCCTCATACAGCTCATCATATTTATTTTCATGACCTACATTGCCTTGAAATGCATTATGTAACAATTTCAGATATCCAACTAACTCGGGCGTATCCTCGAAATCGCTGTAAGTTGCACCATATTCCATATTCGTATTCAGCGGAATACCAGCGTCTGGATTCGAGATCACCCAGATATCCCAATCGTTGATAGTACTGATACGCTGCAGTAGCTCGTTATATTGATCCGTTCTTTCATTAATAATAAACTCTTTTGTAATATCACCAATGGCCCGTGCCTGCCCCTTCATATCTTTAACAACGTTATCCGTTGTAACGTTGGTAAATAAGCGTATAAATATTAAACTAATCAGCAATGCAGTAATCAACAGCATGACTGCATAATTGAGATAAAGTTTAAAGAACAGCCTGTTATATACTCGGATTTTATCTTTCTTCTTCGCCACTTTGTCCCCTACTTTTCTTCAACTTCAAATTTATAACCAACGCCCCAGATGGTTTTTATATTCCATGCAGGATGTGGTGTTGAATCCAGCTTTGAACGCAGACGTTTGATGTGGGAATCAACTGTTCTGCTATCTCCAAAGTAGTCAAAGCCCCACAAACTATCCAGTAAATTATCTCTTGTAAACACCTTGTTCGGATTGGTTGCCAGGGTCCACATCGTCTCTATTTCCTTCTTCGTTAATGAAACCTTTTCTCCTCCAATATGTAAGGTATACTCATCCAGATTAATCTCAAGGTTCGATATGGATAATACATTCTCGGATACCGATTCCTTAGAAGCCGTCTTTGTCATTCTTCTAAGAACAGCTCTCACTCTTGCCATAACCTCTCTTGGGCTGAAGGGCTTGACAATATAATCATCTGCTCCAATATCCAGTCCCATTATCTTATCAAAATCCTCGCCTCTGGCTGTAATCAGTATAACCGGTACATTCGATTTGCTTCTAATTTTTCTGCAAACCTCATACCCATCTTCCTTTGGCATCATTACATCCAACAATACTACATCCGGGTTAAACTGGTGAAAGAGTTTAATCGCTTCTTCACCATCCCCCGCTACAACAGGTTCAAAGCCTTCCATTCTTGAATAAGTCGATAAAATATCAGTTATGTCTCGATTATCATCAGCGATTAGTATATGCTGCATTATTATATCTCCCTTCTTCTCTATGTGAAATTTATAATATATAATCACTGTTTTTAGCAATTCAGGATATTATATCCTCCAATGGCTATTTTACCATGAATACACTGGATTTTCCATTGAATTGCTGCAGTGAGATACTCCTTAGTTCACAAAGACAATCATTTGACCGTAAGATCAAACAATGTCGGATGTAAAAAGTTATTTAAATTTCACAATACTTACCTTTTATCCTTTGCACGTAGCAAGTTAATTTTTATGCGTAAAACGCTAACTAGCGTTATTTACCTGAACTATTAATCTTTTAACAACTTTTAATCTTTAAGCACCTTTTAATCTTTAAGCACCTTTTAATCTCTAATCAACTTTTGATCTTTTAATGTAGCTTTTGATCTATTGAGCAAACTCTTGATCTTTAAAGCAATTTCTGATTTTTTTATAAAATTTCATTAAAACAGAGATAAGACTTCCCCTGTCTCTCACAAGAAACAGCGCGCAAAACAGCACCTTATATTATTATATCTTATGCTTTCGTTTGAAAACAAGTAGAAAAACTTTCATTTGACAAAAGACACAAAAATGACACATTTTAATCAGAATAATTATTAAAGCTTACCTTAACTCCATAAGCCAGAGTCCTTGATTTCCTTATATTTCATTCAAATATTACATAATATCCCAGCATATTTCATGTCATTTTTTCGTTAAAAATAATTATTTATTTATTTGTTATATGACATTGTTCTGACAAAAACAAATGTTATTTTATACATAGAGAGATAAAATATGTTAATGGATTTCCAAGAACCTGGAGGAACTACCATGAAAAATAATTTATTCAGGAAGTGCTTTTTATCTTTTGGTTTATTTGTTCTCTTCACTTTGCTGATTTCTTTATCCAATCGAAATGTTGTGACGGTGCAAGCGTCTACGACTGGCATCGAGAAGAGTGATGACTATAGGCTGAATTTAAAAAGTGTTTCCATCATAAAGGGTAAAACCTTCGCTCTAAAAGTATACAAAGTAAATGAAAACGCAAAAGTAACTTTTAAGTCAGCCGACGCTGATATTGCTTCTGTAAGTGATGATGGTGTTATCACTGCCAATAAAATTGGCAGTACTGTAATTACAGCAACAATCAAAGCCGGAACTTTAACAAACACACTGAATTGCGATGTTACAGTTGGACCTCCTGCATTTAGTGTAAAGTTAACCAGATCCAAGCTTGTAATCGGATTGGATAAGTCAGATTTCTTAAATGTAATCTTAAAACCCACGAATACCGTTGAGGTTGCACGCTTCTCCAGTAATGATTCCAACATTGCCTCCGTAAGTATCGGCGGTCGTGTTACCGGCAAACAATTGGGTCTTACTTATCTATTTGCAGTCATTGACGCTACTGACACCGATGGATCACAGAAATATTCCCGATGTACGGTCATTGTTACTTCCTCAGACAATGCCCCCTTATTGGAAACATATTTCGCTGACCATCCTGAATTAGATCTGATTGCACAGGAACAACTAGATACCGCATTAAATACTTTCTTTAATGGTAAGAATGACGCCAGCTCATCCGCATCTCTCGTAAGCAGTTTAAACCGCTATCTGGATGATAAATTCAATCTTTCTGAATTAAAGAAGCAATACGATTCAGCTAAGGTACAATCTAGCTCCATAGAAATTGTTTTTCGTTAATTTAACACACAATACCTATGATATGAATCAAAGCACAAAATGGAACCCATAAGGTTAGACGATTTACTAACCTGAAAGGTTTCATTTTTTTGAAAAAAATAAGAAAAAGTTATATTTGCTATTTTTCTGTTCTCAGTTTATCATAGAAATAACTGATTGAAATTAGAAACAGATTAACGATTCTTTAAGAAAGGAACCTTGTGATATGGATTTTAAATTTGCCCACAATAATATTAATGTTTTTGATTTAGAAAAATCTTTAAGGTTTTATGAAGATGCCTTGGGCCTTAAGGAAGTCACACGTAAGGCACCAGAATCCGGAGAATTTATTATCGTTTATTTAGGTGATGGCAGTTCCACTCATCTACTGGAACTAACCTGGCTTCGTGATTGGGATCGCCCCTATAATCTTGGCGATAATGAAATCCACCTTGCTTTTGTAACCAATGACTATGAGGCAGCATATAAAAAACATAAAGAAATGGATTGTATCTGCTATGAAAACCCAGCTATGGGTATTTATTTTATTAGTGATCCTGATGGGTATTGGTTAGAGGTTATTCCTGCAAGATAATGAATATTCACTGTTAGTACAGAGAGTATGAAAATATAGGTCTTCTATGATTGTAACTTGTCATAGAAGACCTATTTATAAAATATATATGGTAGCTAATAAATATTAAAACAATATATTCTTAGATCTGGGCTACATCCACTAATGTGATATTGCTATTATCACTTTCCATACTGGTTAATAATGCTGCTGCTGTATCAATTGCTGTGAAGCAGGTAACACCTGTTTCGATGGAAGTACGGCGGATCATGAAGCCATCTCTGGTCTTATCTCTACCCTGAGTAGGGGTATTGATTACCATATCTATTTCATGGCTAAGGATTAAATCGATTAGAGTTGGACTTCCCTGCTCAATTTTATTGATGATGGTAGCCGGTACCCCATTACTGTTTAATGCTTCTGCGGTACCTCTCGTTGCAAATATCTCATAACCAAGTGCTACTAATCTCTTTCCTAATCCTACCGCTTCTTCTCGGTCAGCCTTATTCACTGTCATGATCATCTTCTTATGCTTTGGCAGGTTTATACCAGCGCCCAGGAAGGCTTTATATAAAGCTTCATGATAGGTTTTTGCGATACCGAGGCACTCACCGGTGGATTTCATCTCCGGTCCAAGGCTGGTCTCTGCTCCCCTCAGTTTCTCGAAGGAGAAGACAGGCATCTTAATTGCGATATAAGGAGATTCCGGCCATAAGCCAGGTGTATACCCCAAGGATTTAATGGTATCTCCGAGAATCACTTTCGTCGCAATATCAACAATCGGCAATGCTGTCACCTTACTAATATAAGGTACGGTACGGCTGGAACGAGGATTAACCTCGATTACATATACCTGCTCCTCATATACGATGAACTGAATGTTGATTAATCCGATTACATGTAAGGAGCTTGCAAGCTTTTGTGTATAATCTACAATTTGCGCTTTTACCTTCCCGCTGATGCTTTGAGCAGGATATACCGAGATACTATCACCGGAATGGATACCGGCTCTCTCGATATGCTCCATGATACCTGGAATCAGAATATCCTTACCATCACAAACCGCATCAACCTCTGCTTCCATACCCATCAGATATTTATCTACCAGGATTGGATGCTCTTGTACTGTCATGTTGATGATCTTCATGAACTCTACGATATCATCGTCATTGATTGCAATCTGCATGCCCTGACCACCAAGTACATAGGAAGGGCGAACCAGTACCGGATATCCAAGTTCATTCGCTACTTTTATCGCCTCCTCGGTGGTATAAACCGTCTTACCGGCTGGTCTCGGAATACCGCAATCCTCCAAAATCTTGTCAAACAATTCTCTGTCTTCTGCTGCATCCACGTCTGCCGCTGAGGTACCAAGAATAGGTACACCCATCTTTAACAATGCGTCGGTTAATTTAATCGCGGTCTGTCCGCCGAACTGCACTACTGCACCGTCGGGCTTCTCAATATCTACAATGCTTTCTACATCCTCGGGTGTAAGCGGCTCAAAATAGAGCTTATCCGCAATATCAAAGTCCGTACTTACTGTCTCCGGATTATTATTTACAATTATGGTTTCACAACCAGCCTGTCGCAATGCCCATACACTGTGTACAGAGCAGTAATCGAATTCGATACCCTGACCGATACGAATGGGACCGGAACCAAGCACCATAATCTTCTTTCTTCCCTTGGTCTCTTCTACTTCATTGAAGCTGCCAAAGGTGGAATAATAGTAAGGGGTTGCTGCATCAAATTCCGCTGCACAGGTATCAACCATTTTGTAAGCAGCTACGATACCATTTTCTTTCCTAAGTGCTTTGATCTCTGCTACCGGCTTTCCTGTCAGCTCAGAAATCACTCGATCCGGGTAACCAAGAATCTTCACTTCCTTAAGAAGCTCTGCGGTTAAGGGCTTTGTTGCAAGCTCTTGTTCCTTTTCAACTAAGATTGCAAGCTTATCGATGAACCACAGATCAATCTTTGTAATTTCATGAATTTCATCATAGGTAATACCCCTGCGGATTGCTTCCGCAATTACAAAGATACGTCGGTCATCCACCTTATATAACTCTTCCATGATTTCTTCCCTGGTCATCTCGGCATAATTGCCAGTCCGTAAGCTGTTCACGTTCTGCTCCAGGGAACGAAGAGCCTTCATTAAAGCTGATTCAAAATTAGTACTGATTGCCATAACCTCACCGGTGGCCTTCATCTGAGTGGTTAGGGAACGCTTTGCTGTTATGAATTTATCAAAAGGCAGTCTCGGAATTTTAACAACACAGTAATCCAGGGTCGGCTCAAAGCTTGCATAGGTTTTCTTTGTAACTGCATTCTGGATCTCATCCAGATTATAACCAAGGGCAATCTTTGCTGCAACCTTGGCAATC
Organism: Bacillota bacterium; assembly: GCA_023392995.1. Lineage (GTDB taxonomy): Bacteria > Bacillota > Clostridia > Lachnospirales > Lachnospiraceae > Mobilitalea. Next base: position 10,613 of record JAEWMZ010000094.1, on the reverse strand, counting down.
GGATATCCAGTTGCTTTGGAGGCAAGCGCAGAAGAACGGCTAACACGGGGGTTAACCTCAATAACACAATATTCAAAGGTATCCGGATGCAGGGCGTACTGTACATTACATCCACCAGTGATTCCCAATTCTGTAATAATATTCAGTGCTGAGCTGCGGAGCATCTGGTATTCTCTATCTCCAAGGGTCTGTGAAGGTGCGACTACGATACTATCTCCTGTATGCACACCAACCGGATCAATATTCTCCATATTACATACGGTAATGCAGTTACCGGCACTGTCACGCATAACCTCGTATTCGATCTCCTTCCAGCCCGCAATGCAACGCTCTATTAAGCATTGACCAACTCGGCTCAGACGAAGACCATTGGAACAGATATCCTCCAACTCCTCCTGATTATCCGCAATACCTCCGCCGCTGCCGCCTAAGGTATAAGCAGGGCGAACTACCACCGGATAACCAATGGTTGCTGCAAAAGCGACTGCATCCTTTACCGTAGTTACTACCGTACTAGCAGCACAGGGTTCTCCTATCTTCTCCATGGTAGTCTTGAATTCCAGGCGATCCTCCGCCTTCTTAATGGTTAGGGAGGTGGTTCCTATGAGCTTTACGTTATTCTCGTACAAGAAACCGGATTCATCCAGTTCCATTGCAATATTTAATGCAGCCTGACCGCCAAGGGTAGGAAGTACGCTGTCCGGCTTTTCTTTCAAGATAATTCTTTTCACAAAATCCGGTGTTAAGGGTTCTATATATACAATATCCGCGATTTCTTTATCTGTCATGATTGTAGCAGGGTTCGAATTAACAAGAACCACGGTTACACCTTCTTCTTTTAAAGAACGGCAAGCCTGCGTTCCCGCGTAATCAAACTCTGCTGCCTGCCCAATGACAATCGGACCGGATCCGATTACTAATACTTTTTCAATATTTTTAATTCTCGGCATTATTTCTGTACCTCCATCATATTGATAAACTCGTCAAAAAGGAACTCACTGTCCATGGGACCTGCGAAAGCCTCCGGATGGAACTGTACGGAGAATACATTCTTACCAAGGTAATGCAAGCCTTCCACCGTTTTATCATTCACATTAATAAAGCTTACCTCTGCCAGCTCTGCGGGAATGCTTTCCGCCTGAACCATATACCCGTGATTCTGTGTTGAGATGTAAACTCTGCCTGTTTTTAAATCCTTGACCGGATGGTTGGCACCACGGTGACCATACTTCATTTTCTGGGTATCTCCGCCGTTTGCTAAAGCTAATAATTGATGTCCCAGGCAGATTGCAAAGATTGGAACGGTACTGTCGAATAAGTTTTTCACTTCATGAATTACATCCTCACATTCCTTTGGATCTCCAGGTCCATTGGAGAGCATGATTCCATCGGGTTTGGACTTTAATACCTCCTCCGCCTTTGTAAAGCCTGGATAAATCGTTACCTCGCACCCTCTTTTTGCCAGACATCTGGGGATATTATTCTTCAAACCATAATCCATTAAGGCAACTTTATATTTTGTTTCACCCTCTGAAGGTATAACCTCTATTTCTTTTCTCGTAGTTTTTGCAATAACCTTTGCCACTTGATACTCACGAACCTTTGCGACTACCTCGTCCAGCTTATACTCTGTGTCGGTTGTGATCATTCCATTCATGGTTCCTTTATTTCTGAGAATCTTAACCAAGGCTCTTGTATCGATACCTGAGATACCAGGAATATCATTTCTTACTAAGAAGCTTTGAATACTTTCCTGATTACGAAAGTTACTAGGTATTCTTGATAATTCTCTCACAATAAATGCATCCACCCAAGGCTTACGAGATTCCATATCCTCGTAACAGATTCCGTAATTTCCGATCAAGGGATAAGTCATTACCACACTTTGACCAGCGTAGGAAGGATCGGTCAGTACTTCAAGATATCCCGTCATACCAGTATTAAATACAATTTCACTGATAATTTCCTTCTGTGCCCCGATGCTTTCGCCTGTAAAGACGCTGCCATCCTCAAGAATTAAGAAAGCTTTCATCAAATCCTCCATTCTACCGCATTACACGGCTTGTAACTAAATTTTTGCAAAAAAAAAGAATACTAGCCCATACTGGGGACATACTCCATCGTACATCAACCAATTTCTTTTCCTTCAATTCATTATAATTATTAATATACCACATTATAATTATTAATATATGATGCATAAAAATTCATTTTTTCTATGCATTTTTATGATTGTAACACATGAGTTTCCAAAATACAAGAGGTTTCGCAAAATTTATTTTGGTTTTGAGTTAAATAAATAATCAATTCGTTCACATACCATAGAGGAAAATCATAAGCTGATAATAGAATATTTTAATGAGGTCATTTCATGAATCATCCTAATTCTATTAGAAATAATTCGGAAGGTGAAAATCGGATCAGAGTGTATCCGACGCAAATGGAAACTCAATCTCTCGGACGTTTGCAGGTTCGTTGCACCGCTCCGGGGGAAACCCCGATTGCAAACGCAACCATATCCATATCGCTGCCTAGTAATCCAAGCGTCTCCTATGAGCAGCTCCGAACGGATTCCTCCGGGTTAACTGAGGCAATCGAACTTCCGGCTCCCCCTTTTGACTACAGTCAGGCTCCCTCCATGAACCAACCCTACTCGGAATATAATCTGACCATAACCGCCGAGGGCTATGATGGTGCAGAGGTCTCCGGTGTGCAGATTCTTCCCGATTCACCTGCTGAACAGGAGGTAGCTCTTTTACCTGCTCCGGAAGCCTCCGGAAGAACCCAGGGCGAGCTTTTTGTCATTGGTCCCCATACCCTTTATGGTGACTATCCTCCAAAGATCCCTGAAGCCGAAATTAAACCCACCAGAGAGTCCGGTGAAATTGTCTTAGCCAATGTTGTTGTTCCGGAATATGTTATCGTTCACGACGGCCCTCCCTCAGACCCTGCTGCTGCAAACCATTGGGTGCTTTTTCGTGATTATATCAAGAATGTAGCCTCCAGTGAAATTTATGCAACCTGGCCGGAGCAGACGATTTATGCAAATATCTATGCTATCTTGTCCTTTACCCTAAATCGCGTCTATACCGAATGGTACCGTAACCAAGGTTACAATTTTACGATTACCTCCTCTACTGCCTATGACCACAAATGGATCCGCGGACGTAACATATATGCGAATATCGGCTTAGCTGTTGATAATATCTTTGTAAATTACTTATCTCGTCCCAATGTAAAGCAGCCGATACTGACTCAGTATTGCGACGGCTACCGCACCTCCTGCCCTAACTGGATGACACAATGGGGCTCGAAGGATCTGGGAGATCAGGGCTATACTGCCATTCAGATTCTTCGTAACTTTTATGGTCGTGATATGTATATTAATACCGCCACTCAGGTCTCTGGTGTTCCCCAGTCCTGGCCGGGATACAACTTAAATATCGGCGCTACCGGAGATAACGTCCGTACGATTCAGACACAATTAAATCGAATTGCTCAGGTATATACCGCAATTCCTACGGTTGCCGTGGATGGTATCTATGGTCTGCAAACTGCCGCTGCCGTCAGAGCCTTTCAACAAATATTCAACCTGCCGGTAACCGGAATCGTGGATCTCGCTACCTGGTATAAGATATCTCAGATCTATGTTGCCGTCACACGAATTGCAGAATTATAAAAGAAAGAAATGAGGCAAAGCGCTATGAGTACTCCATATAAACATTTTCCATGGAATAGCCCGATTCGAGTTTACCCTGCGCAAATGGGAACGCAGTCTCTCGGAAGGCTTAGGGTAAGAATCACAACCGCCGGACTGGCTCCTATTGCAAATGCAACCGTTATCGTCACCTCTCCTTCCGTGCCGGATGTGATAAGGGAGCAGCTTACAACAAATGAATCAGGTATTACCGAAGTGATTGAGCTTACGGCTCCCTCACCCGATTATAGCCAGGAACCGAATATGCAGCAGCCCTACTCGGAATATGCAATTCAAGTAAACGCACCTAATTATCTGCCTACTGCAATTCAAAATGTTGAGATCTTTCCGGATATCACCGCACTTCAGGAAACCTCTCTGGAATTGGAAAAGCAAAATGCAGCTGGTTCAGTTTTTGTTATTCCTCCTCATACACTGTATGGGGACTATCCCCCTAAAATTGCAGAATCCGAAATCAAGGATACCTCAGAGTCCGGCGAAATTGTACTCAACAAAGTCGTTATTCCTGAGTTCGTCATCGTGCATGATGGCCCTCCGACGGACTCCTCTGCCAAGAATCATTATGTCCGCTTTCGGGATTACATCAAGAATGTTGCATCCAGTGAGATTTATGCCACCTGGCCGGAATCAACCATTACTGCCAATGTACTGGCAATCCTCTCCTTTACCTTGAACCGGGTCTATACCGAATGGTACCGTAACCAGGGCTATAGTTTTACCATCACCTCATCGACCGCCTTCGACCACAAGTGGATACCAGGACGAAATATTTACGATAATATCGGACTGATTGTAGATCAAATCTTTACAAATTACCTGTCAAGACCCAATGTAAAGCAGCCCATACTAACCCAATACTGTGATGGGAATAAGGTTCAATGCCCTAATTGGATGACGCAGTGGGGTTCTAAGAATCTCGGAGATCAAGGACGCAGCGCAATTGAGATATTACGGCATTTTTATGGAAATTCCATCTACATTAATTCTGCTACTGAAGTTTCCGGAGTCCCCTCTTCCTGGCCGGGGTCAAATTTAACCATTGGTTCTTCCGGAGCAAATGTAAGAACGATTCAAGAGCAGTTAAACCGAATCTCAGATTCTTATCCTGCTATTGCAAAGATCGCAGTTAACGGCCAGTACAATCAACAGACTGCTGATGCTGTGAAGACCTTCCAGCAGACCTTTGATCTGCCGGCGAACGGAATTGTAGATTTGGCTACCTGGTATAAGATTTCAGCGATCTATGTTGCAGTATCCAGAATTGCTGAGCTGTAAGCAGCGAACGCTTTCCGCTTGGATCAGCATAGTATTAATACGGCAGTGAAAGCGCTTTTGCCCTGCTCTTGATACGCCGTATGTATACAGCTAATGCTAATCAGCATTATTGTATAAAATAGCTGCGTTACATGAGTCTAACCATGGCCTACTGTTTCTTGATATGGAGAAAGAGATATGTTACAGCCTGATTCGCAAATTCGGAAGGAGTCTGAGGATTTTTCCCTAACACAGGCTAACGGACACTACCACATTTGTATGGCATAGTCGTATCAATATACGCTCATGTCATACAAAAATAGGGGTGTCCGTCACGCACTGTATTATTGGGAGTAACCTCAGACTCCTTCTAATTTTATCTTTTTCTTTTGGTGATTACGAAACTCAGGAAATAAAGCAATTGTATATAACATAGACTGCTTCGAAGAGGAAGCTAATCCCAAAGGAAGCGCCCCCGTGAAGAAACAGTATAGTTATGTATACAATTAAAAATTATATTGTTTCACAGTTGCCTATTATCTTTTTCTTTCTCTTATGGAAATTGATAGGGTTCCCGGTGATCCAGAGTATCAAATTCATAGCCCATATTCTGAAGCATTTCTATAACATAAGGCAATAACTTTATTGTATTATCATTGATACTGGAGTCATGCATTAATAGGATGGGCTGCGTCTGACCCTTGAGTTCTCTTTTTATATTACGAAGGATGGTAGCGGAGGAAGGCCTTCCATTGGAATCACTTGAATCTACATTCCAATCATAGTAGGTAAAACCCCTTCGTTTCATCTCATCAACTAACGAGTTTTTAATATGCCTGCTATAAGTATTATTGCTGCCCCAGGGAAACCGATAGAGATTGACTCTTTTCCCGGTGATATCATAAATTTGCTCATAGACAATATTAAAATCATCCAAGTAGCGTTCAACGGAACAGTATATCTCATCGCACATATGAGAATAGGTATGTATTCCCATGGTATGCCCTTCATTTACCATTCGTATTAAACAGCCTTCACTCTTCTCATTGATTGCACTTCCAACCAGGAAAAAGGTGGCTGTTGCATCATATTTTTGCAGAATGTCGAGTACCTTATATGTATTTTCACTTGGACCGTCGTCGAAGGATAGATATGCTATCTTTTTGTTCTTATCCACTGGATTTGGCATGACGTATTCTGTATACAGCTCCGGGAACATCTTTGAATAGCCCGGAATTTTATCCGAAGCCGCTTCACTGCTGTCCTCGGCTTCTCTTGCCTGCTCATTCTCAGCTAGTACAAGCTTCTCTATATTACGGTACTCCTTCCAGGAGGGTTCTGTCTGCTCAGAAGCCGGTGGCTGCCTAAAATGATAAGTAATGATTACTGCACCTATCAGGAATATATAACTGGCTAGACAAAAGCATAGTTTCGATTTCAAGATTAGTCCCTGCTTTTTGGCGTTTATTACCTATCTTATGCTTAGCCTTCAACAGTCATTCTTTTTACTTGGCTCAATCCTTTTTGAACTGCTGGTATGAAGAGCAGAACAGACGTTAAAACTGCTTCCGGTACAATGTAACTTGCATTATAAACGGCGGTATAAATAATTGGGTTCTGTGAACCGGCATAGATGGAGAAGAAAATTAAACCGGAGATAGCATGGCACAGATATCGTCCAAAGACACCAAAGATATATCCTTTTACTAAACCATACTTTGACTTAGCAAATAATCCGGACAGTCCGAGACACCCAAAGGCAATCGGATAATCTAACAGTAATTGCACCGGATGCACTACATAGGGCTTTAACATCAGATCCAGGAACCCATAAGCTACTCCCGTAAGGAAGCCCACCTTAGGGCCATAAAGATATCCGATCAGGCAGATAAAGAACATACGAAATAGCGTAATTTCTCCACCAAAGGGAAATTGAACTACTGTAAATAAGGATGCTATAACAGCAAGTGTTACTGCTACTGCCGAAAATGCCAGCTGCTTTGCATTCAGCTTCCTATTCCTTGTACCACTGATTACCAGCATAGCAATGAATAATAGCGCTATTAATACCACCAATGCAACATTACCAGCCGCAGTAGGATAATAGCTGAGGTCACCACCCTCATTCACGGTTGTCACTAAGAAATCAAATACCTTTTGAAACATAAAAAAACCTCCTTTTCATTGCATAGGAGGGGCCACTTGATAGATTGCTTCCTTCCGCCGGTATTATCCGGATCAAGTAGTAAGGGTCAGTATGAAAAAAATCACACCTCTCAGCCTCGGCTCCCCTAGCATAGTACAGAATGAACTAACTACTGTCCATCTGTCATATAAAATTTTTATTTGCAGCCTAATGATAGCTGATTCTAATTAGACTGTCAATCTTTTTATTTGCAAATTAATTTCAAGTCTCTAAATGTCCTTGCTGATATCAACAAGAATACCTGCAACATGTGTACCATGACTATCATAAGACAGAGTCTAAAAACTAACAGCATCTTCTCCAAGTAATCATACTAACTGACATTCGTCCGTAGGACACTCAAGGCAGGATGTGAAATGTTATGCATTTCGCACTTAATCCATAATCTGAATCAAAAACTTCACAGCCTACTACCTACCCATTGCTTGTTAAAATCAGTTCACGACCGAAAGAAAAAAACCATCCGCTGTGATATTTTAAGCTGGTGCCTATGATCCATTGGCAAATTCACTTATGTATTTTAGATATGGTATAGAGCCAAACGCAGCCTGTTTGACGAGCGTCAGCGAGGAGTTTGCGTAGTTTGGCTCTGCTTTACCATATTTAAAATACATTAGTGAATTCCAAAGGATCATCGAAGCCTGCGTAAATATCACAGAAGATGGTTTTCGAAAGCAGTTCCCTACTGATTTTAACAAGCAAATCACAGCTGGAATTCTGCGAAGTTTCTTCACTACCTATACTTGAACACTCAGATTTGGTTCCGTAATTACATCATACCCATTCCAGGTGCTCCAGCTGGCATAGCCGGTTCATTGGACTTAATATTAGCAACAACAGATTCTGTTGTTAATAAAGTAGATGCAACACTAGTCGCATTCTGAAGTGCACTTCTTGTAACCTTAGCCGGATCAAGGATACCAGCTTTTACCATATCAACGTATTCTTCGGTAAGAACATTATATCCAACACCAGCATCACTTTCTTTCACTTTGCTGATCACGACTGAGCCTTCCAAACCAGCGTTATATACAATGCTGAATAAAGGAGCTTCCAGTGCTTTTAAGATAATATTAGCACCAGTCTTTTCATCTCCAACCAATGTCTCAGCTAATTTAGCAACTTCCTTGGAAGCGTGAATGTATGCAGAACCACCGCCTGCTACAATACCTTCTTCTACTGCTGCTCTGGTTGCTGCAAGAGCATCTTCCATACGAAGCTTATTCTCTTTCATCTCTGTCTCAGTTGCAGCACCAACTCTGATTACAGCTACACCACCTGCAAGCTTAGCAAGTCTTTCCTGTAACTTTTCTTTATCAAATTCTGAAGTGGTTTCTTCGATCTGAGCTTTGATTTGGTTAATTCTTGCATCGATCTCAGCCTTCTTGCCTTCGCCATCAACAATGATGGTATTCTCTTTTTGGATTTTAACAGATTTTGCACGGCCTAACTGCTCTAAGGTTGCTTCCTTCAGATCAAGTCCCAGTTCATCTGTAATTACAGTACCGCCTGTTAAGATAGCGATATCCTGAAGCATTGCCTTTCTTCTGTCGCCATAGCCAGGAGCCTTAACAGCAACAACAGTAAAGGTACCTCTTAATTTATTCAGTACTAAGGTGGTAAGAGCTTCGCCTTCCACATCCTCAGCTATAATTAATAATCTTGCACCAGTCTGAACGATCTGCTCTAATACAGGAAGAATTTCCTGGATATTGGAGATCTTCTTATCTGTGATTAAGATATATGGATTGTCAAGGTTAGCTTCCATCTTATCCATGTCAGTACACATATAGGCTGAGATGTAGCCACGGTCAAACTGCATACCTTCCACCAGCTCAAGCTCTGTCTTCATTGTCTTGGATTCTTCAATGGTAATAACACCGTCATTGGATACCTTCTCCATTGCATCAGCAACTAACTGACCTACCTCGTCATCACCTGCGGAGATTGCTGCAACTCTTGCGATCTGCTCTTTTCCTGTTAATTTGGAGCTCATCTTTAATACGGAATCTACAGCAACTTCAGTTGCTTTCTTCATACCTTTTCTTAAGATGATTGGGTTAGCACCAGCTGCAAGGTTCTTAATACCTTCTGCAATCATTGCCTGAGCTAATACAGTAGCGGTTGTTGTTCCATCACCTGCTACGTCATTTGTCTTTGTAGCAACTTCTTTTACAAGTTGTGCGCCCATGTTTTCAAAGGCATCTTCTAACTCAATTTCCTTTGCAATGGTAACACCATCGTTGGTGATTAATGGAGCTCCGAAGGATTTGTCTAGTACAACATTTCTTCCCTTAGGTCCAAGTGTAACTTTTACTGTATTTGCCAATTTATTAACGCCAATTTCAAGGGCTGCTCTTGCCTCTGCGCCATACTTAATTTCTTTTGCCATAGCTTTAATCTCTCCTTTTAATTAGTCTTTTAGTTCATAGGTGTTCCGCTTCATAAGTCTCTTTTTATAAGACTGTATCATTGACAGTATCAATATATGACTTTGTAATTTTTAGACTATAACATCATTAGTCTTCAACAACCGCAACGATATCATTTTGCTTAACAATGATGAATTCATCATCTCCAAGCTTTACTTCGGTTCCTGCATATTTGGAATAGATAACCTTATCGCCTACCTTAACCTGCATCACAACTTCTTTACCTTCAACCATTCCTCCGGGACCAACAGCAATTACTTCTGCCTGCTGAGGCTTTTCCTTTGCTTGACCAGGTAATACGATGCCTGATTTTGTTGTCTCTTCAGCGACTAATTGTTTTAAAACTACCTTATCTCCTAATGGTACAAGTTTCATTTCATATTCCTCCTTCAATATTGTTAATTCTGAATTATTAGCACTCCACTGTGTTGAGTGCTAACTACTGATTAATATATTAGTAAATTTGCTTTTAGATTGCAACCTCATTTCTTCCACTATTCCGCTGCAAATTTAATAATTTCTAATTCAACCTTTTATTTACTCTCTTTTTCTCATTTTTTCTCAATTTTCAATCGATTACACGAAGTAAATTACAAATACTGAAAATATTGCCCTGCTAAGAAACCATAAAACAGTAATTTACTATTATTTGCACTATTTTAAATTGAGAGGCATATTGATGAACTACAACAACCCAAGCTTCTAATCCATTCTACTTGGTATAATAAATCAGCCGCATCAGAAAATAATATCAAAAAAACAGTGATGACCTCGCAATGACTTCTCAGAAAAAAACATTCATATATTTTATTATACTTCTGAAAAAATTCTTAATAAAACTGACCGAATAAACCTTAAATTAGGACAAGCTAATCAACACAAAAAGTTATTACCATATTGGTAATAACTTTTTAAATCCAAATCTAGTATATTCCATGCTGGAAATTATATACCATCAGGTTATGCTGTTTGTTTTTTGCATAGCCCTTGGCAATGCATCCTT
>JAEWMZ010000086.1 GCA_023392995.1 Bacillota bacterium | reverse complement strand
AATGCATCTATACAACAAATTGGATAGAGCGTTTTAACAAGGAAGTACGCCGTCTTACGAAGACAAAGGACAGTCTTCCTACTGAAGATGCGTGCAGTAAATTGGTATACTATAAAGTTATTCAGTACAATGAAACATGGTCAACCAAAAAGCTAAGGGGATTTGCTATTGCTTATGATGATCTTCAGGAAATGTTCTCCTTGAAGTACTCATAAACTATTTACACAAATTTCTTGACACTATCTTTCTCTTCTCTGCTTTAATATACTTTTATTATCTACATTCCCAAGTATAGGTTCTACTAACAGTTTGGAACACGTATTTATACTTGTAGATTCACACAGCCTTCTGCTCTCTTCTCCAATACATCTAAGAACTTAATTACCTTCAATAATATTATAGTTATGAAAGTACCCTGCATTTATTTTGCTGCTTCATTAATTGCCTTTTCTATTACCTTTATATTAGCTCGCATTGCTTTAAGGTAGGAATCCTTATCTGCAGTTCCGGTAACAACAGAATCAATGATATATACCTTTGCACTTGTCTCTTCTGCAATCTGTTTTGCTATGGAATCACTATACTGTTGTTCTGTAAAAAGATATTTTATATTTTCCTGTCTAACCTCATCAATAATGGATGCTATATCCCCCGCACTGAGCGCTGTGTCAGAATCCAATGGTATTGTATGAGCAATCTCAATCCCAACTTTATTTGCCAGGTAAGCAAAGGAATCGTGAAAAACTACTGCCTTTGGAAGCTTACTCAGCTTCGTTTTCCCTAATTGTTCAGACTTCTGGAATTGCTTCATTTCATGATTCAAACCTTCAACAGAGTCGATATAATTGCCGGCGTTCTCTTCAACCTGACGAATGAAAGCTGTATGATTATCACCTTGCTCTAACTCATTATCGTTAACATATTGAATTATACCATCTCGAACAGTTTCAATTTGTTTTATATACAATTCTGGATCTAGCCATACATGTGCATTGTATTCCCCATGATCATGATCGATGCTATGATCGTGATTATTCTCTTCTCCATCATCATGCTTAGATTTATTAGTTTCTTTATTAATATCTTTATTAACATCTTTATCATTATCTTCATTAATAGTATCATGATCTACACTATTATCAACTTCATATGAATTATGATCCACTTCAAACTCGTTATGATTATGCTCAGCTTCATTATCTAGCATCGCGATGCCCTGTGTGGTGTCAATAATTGTGAGTTTCGGATAATTTGTACGGATATCCTGTATAAAGCTTTCCATACCTCCGCCATTTATGATTAGCATATCAGCATTACTGATTAGTTTCATATCCTCTGTCGTAAGCTGATAGTCATGGAGGCATCCTGTATTGAGCTGGGTTAAGCTTTTTACCTCCAGGAAATCAATTTGATCGGCTACATTCAATCCAATTAGATATATCGGATAAAAGGTCGTCACTATATTAATTTTTCTTTCCCCTACGTTAGAGTCTTTCATTGTATTATCCTTAATTATATTTATAATCAAACCTCCTGCGAATGCGATTAGTACCATCGCAGAAATAAGAAGAAATAATTTCTTTTTCATGGGTATATCCTTTCTTAAAGCATTACTTGTAAATATTTCACAATGTATTGTTGTAAACATTTCGGAAGTATATTATTGTAATTCACTATTGCAATTCATTTGCATTTAATTATATTATAAACAGATACATTATGTCAACGACTAATAAAAGACTAGTTGGCATATATATCATATATATTTTATAGAAAGTTGGTGAAAGATGACTTGTATTACTTTTTGATTTGTGCTATGATTTCTCAAAACATAAAAAAGATCTCTTTAGGGGGACATATTGATGAGAAGAAATGATAAGATTCTAAAATTAGTAACAGCTGCTCTTCTGGCTGCTATGACTTGTGTAGTAACCATGATACTTCCAATTAAAATACCATATGGAAATGGAGGTTATATTCATCCCGGTGATGGTTTTGTTCTCCTGTCAGGTATCATTCTTGGTCCATTTTACGGTGGCTTTGCAGCTGCAATTGGTTCCATGCTGGCTGACTTATTATCCGGGTATGTGCAATACGCTCCTGCAACTTTTATCATTAAATTTATTGCCGCAGCTCTCGGTGCAGTCTCCTATCGAAAAATTCGTCATGGATCGGTTATTCTGTCAGGCATCTTTGGGGGAGTAGTAGTGACAATAGGATACTTCCTATACGACACTATTTTGTCGAGCTCTGCTATAGCGTCTTTGACTGGAGTTCCATTTAATTTATTGCAAAATGTTATAGGAATTATTATTGCTTCCATTCTTTTGCCTTTGCTGTTGAAGGTTCCTCAGATAAGATCGATTTTGAATTCGTGATTTACCCTTGTATTATAATACTCATACCTGTTAGAAAAATATAATCCAGATGTTGGATTATATCACTTTTCTTTAGATGTATTTTTCGCTATATAATAGTTTATAGGATTTACTCTGTAACTCCTTAATACAGAAACTCCTGTTTTTTTAGAGTGTAGGTCAAAATCTTACTCTATTAAACACAGGAGTTAACAATTTAATTCAATATTAGCATTGAGATAGCGTATCTTTAATAAAATTCTTTTTTAATATAAAACTAACAAATACTATATCTATTAATTTTCATACTTTAATTCTTAAATCCCTTATTTATCTGTAAAATCACAAGTTATTTAATACTAATTATTAACTGTCTCTCACTCTTTTGAGGCTTTAGTAATAACCACTTTATGTGATAACTTAATTATTTTAGAAGTCATAATTCATCTCTAGAAACTCGCAAATAGTATATTACCAAATTAGTTTATTTTAACTATTTGTATACGCAATTATTTAATTGTCTTAGTAGCAATAACTTCTTTCTTTTTTAATATCTCAACTTTATAATTAATCACAATACCAATTCCCATTAATGTCCAGAAAACAGGAGCTACTGTAATGCTAGAGTCATTTGTTAATCCTGTTACCATATATGCTACTGTTCCAATAAAAATTGCAACTCCTACTTTAGAATAATAACTGTCAAATATGCCCTTAAAATAAAGACGAATCGAAGTTACAAAATAAATTCCGTAGAAAGTCAAAAATGCTATTAATGACAACAATCCTGTTTGAACAGATATTTGTAGGTATAAGTTATGTGGCTTTGTCATAATTTGTCCAGCATATCCCCAATAACTAGCATTCACATAATCATTTTGAGGAAAAACCATGGTAAATGTATCTGGACCAGAACCAAGAATTATATAATCTTTTATTAATGGGAGTGTTCTTGACCAGATATATCCTCGTCCAGATGCAAAAGACTCGTATCCCCCAAAAAATAAAGATGGTGCAGTTTTTAATTTGTCCAGCTTATTGAACGGATTTAGAAAATAATATTTTCCATCCTCTGTAAGATTTGTAAAACGGTACTGTTCTCCTTCTATCTGTATATAGAATATTCCCTGTTGCGTCATATCAAATCCTAGTGCAATCTCTGATAGTTGTTGGTCTTCAAATCTATAAATATTTGCCGCAGAATCTAATGTTATTGGTACTGTATTATTATCCTTATCTACAACCTCAAATTTCATTATATTACCTTCATCTAAGAGAAACTTTACTTTAATTTCTGTTCCCTTAAAAGTAATTGAAATACCATCATCTAACGTCTCCAAATTCGAAAGAGAATGTACTGTTTTACTAAGTTGAAAGGCACTCTTCATCTTATCAATAAGAAGATTATCAGTTACTACATTCAAGAGTATAATTCCTATTAATAGCACGGCGATAGCTGATATAGTAATGACTGGTTTTTTGAATATATATCGACGCAAAAATACTAATATCATAAAAATAGCAGCACCCAGTCCGATAAAACCTGCAAGTGACTGTGATCCAAATTCACATATTAGAAGTCCTATAATAGAAATAATTGATAAAACTATCCATATTACTCTTTTTTGGAAAAAAAGTAATATAAAAATAATAGGTGTAATCATAGAAACATAAACACCTACATAATTTGGATTAAATAAAGTCATATAAACTCTTTTACTTCCAAAATTTGCAACAAGTCCAGAACTATTTCTATATTCTACTGGCATTATTAATCTATAACCAAGCTCTGAGTTAAAAAAATCATGACCGATAAACTGGGATACACCAATGAAACTCATTACCAATGCGCCGCATATTAGTATATGAATAAAAACCTTTATTTCATTTTCCGTATTTATATTTAAATATACATAGTAAACTATAATGCAATATCCCAATAAGGCAAATACGGATTCAAATTGATCCAAACTACCATGATAAGAAAAATAAGAATACTTTGAAAATACTGCCGACAGAAAGGCCAAAAAAGCATATATTGCTAAGGGTATAAATATTGGTAATATCTTAAGAGAATGTCGTTCTTTATAAGTTTTATATAAGGCCACAATTACCATAATTATTGATAGCATAATTAAAAAATTCTGTTTATAATATAAAAACAAATCATCATATGTTGTCTGATCCGAAAACCATGGAAATTGTGACATATTAGGGTCATACACTTTCAATAGCACAATTAAAGGTAGTATTCCTATAACTAAAAAAATTGGTATATGTAAATAATTAATTTTATACTGCTCCCTGCTTATTGAGTGCTCTATAGACTTCATGTTTCCTTTACTATTTTTGTTTTTGTTATTAATATCATTCTTAGACATCTTGATCCTCTCCTATAAGTAATATGTCTCATTATACTCGATCTAATCTACAACAGCAACACTTTGAATGTTAAAAATATCCTACGAAACTTAGTTTATAATTCTACATAAAGTAAACACTATTTTTCACTTTGCACGACTTACTTCCAGTTCCTTATTTGTTGTAAGCTACTCTTGCGCATATCCTTTTTTCTTTTACAATAATGATATGGTTATCTGCGAAAAGACAACCTTTGAAAAACTACAATAACCATAAGATCACTGTATTCTAGAAAAAAGATTATATACACCTCATAACTTTGTAAGGATAACAAATATATCAGAAAGGATCCTTGTACCATCTCCGTGGAGGTACGAAAGAACCGCACCTTTAAGAATTTGAGATCTCATAATAACCGGGATCTTCTCATTGGAATACCAAACATTAGAAATATGTTTGTTGGGGGTATTCAATAAATGATGGCCATGATCATACCACATGCTGACCAAATTGTCCTAATTATTCACCTAAGATATGGTATATATTGATCTTCCTAGAAAAGTAGAATAAAAAGTCAGGAAATCGTCTTTGTAATATCGTGTCGTTCGTCGTTCTAACAGAGTAGTATGCATGTATCACCCTTTCGTCCTTGACACTTCTCTTTAGATTATACAGCAATAATTCGTGTTTCAAGGTGTAAAGTATTTGAGAAATGATGTGATGCAGCATAACACTAACCCTTTTTTAGGTACTCTTCCCCCTTACTAATGAAATCTTTGGCGCTTCTTCCAAGACGGTTACCGAAGCTCCCATCCACGAATTGCGCTTGGTAAATCGGCATCATCCTTTGTACCATGGCTTGTTGAAAAATGCAGTCTTTGAATGTATGAGTACCAAGCTTTCGTACTCACTGACTGCTTTCCTGATTTCTTTCTGTCTTAAGCACTGGGTGTATCTTTCTCTTTGTATAACTTCTCGATAATGGTTTCTTGATTACCCCGAAGTTATACATCGGTCGCATCAACAGTTATTCCGTCTACTCCAGTGCTCCCTTTTTGACCTTTACTCTCTCCACGCATCTACCATATTATCATAACCATATCCGTGTAGTTAATGTTGGTACTATGTCAAGAAAAAGTACAAGTTAAACGTGAACTTTTCTATTAACATGCTTCATTGTTATGTTCCTGCCATTCCATCTCATCCAGTTTATTCCAATACTTAACCTCATATTCGTTAGGCG
>JAEWMZ010000085.1 GCA_023392995.1 Bacillota bacterium | reverse complement strand
AGTTGATTTATGAGAAAGAAAGGAGTATTTCACTATGAATTTTAATTATTTTATACCAACCAAATTATTATTCGGAAGGGGAAAGATAAACGAACTCCATAAGGAACAGCTTCCGGGTAAAAAAGCGTTGATTGTAATCTCCTCCGGAAAAGCGATAAAGGAAAACGGCTATCTTCAAAGAGTGGAGGAGGAGCTTCGTTTAGCAGGAGTGGAGTCTGTATTATATGATAAGATTTTACCCAATCCCATCAAAAGCCATGTTATGGAGGGGGCGGCACTGGCAAAGCAGGAGAACTGTGATTTTGTCCTCGGGCTTGGCGGAGGCAGCAGCATTGATGCTGCTAAGGCGATTGCGGTGATGGCTGCAAATGAGGGTGACTATTGGGATTATATCAGCGGAGGCAGCGGTAAGAGCCTTCCGATAAAGAATGATCCTCTTCCGGTGGTGGCGATTACAACAACGGCCGGTACTGGAACAGAGGCTGATCCGTGGACGGTAATTACGAAAGAGGATACCAACGAAAAGATTGGATTTGGCTACAGCAAGACTTTTCCGGTGCTGTCTGTCATTGATCCGGAATTAATGGTAAGTGTACCTTCCCAGCTGACTGCTTATCAGGGCTTTGATGCACTGTTCCATAGTACCGAAGGGTATATTAATAATACGGCCAATATAATGAGTGATTTGTATAGCTTAAAAGCCATTGAACTGATTGCCTCCAATCTTGCAAAAGCAGTTGAGGACGGTTCGGATCTGGACGCAAGAGAAAAGGTTGCACTGGGCAACACCCTTGCCGGAATGGTAGAATCCACCTCGGGCTGTATCTCGGAGCATTCCCTGGAGCATGCAATGAGTGCATTCCACCCGAAGCTGGCTCACGGTGCCGGATTAATTATGATAAGCAAGGCGTATTATACCTTTCTGGCGAAAAAGCATGCCTGTGACGAGCGATTCCTTGTGATGGCGAAAGCGATGGGTAAAACACATGCAAGTGACCCAATGGATTTTGTGGAAGCGTTGACGGATCTGCAAAAGGCTTGTAAGGTAGATGAGCTTAAGATGACAGACTACGGAATTACTAAAGAAGAGTTGCCACTCCTGGCACAAAATGCGTTTGATACCATGGGAGGATTATTCCAGTTTGACCCGGTTATGTTAACCCTGGAGGATTGCATCTCCATTTATGAGGCATCCTACCGTTAATGAGGACAGCGTATACACTGTAGGCACTGTTTCGAAGCGGAAGCTAAGCCCGGAGGAAGCGTTGGAGCGAAGAAATAGTGTCCGTTGTGCATACAATTACAAAATCTATATTGTTTCGCAATTGCCTAAAACGAATTCAATGATAAAGGAGAAAATGCATGAAAATATTATTCATAGGCGGAACGGGCACCATAAGTACAGCAATAACAAAGCAATTAGCAGAAAGCAACGAGCATCAATTGTACTTAATCAACCGCGGCAATCGCAATCATATCCTCTCGGAAAATGTCCATATTCTACAGGCGGATATTAATAATGAGGAAGAGGTTGCGGCAAAGATCAAAGAGCTGGAGTTTGATGTGGTTGCGGATTTTATCGCCTTTGTACCCAGTCAATTAGAGCGTGATTATCGATTGTTTCGGAATAAAACCAAACAATTCATCTTTATCAGTTCAGCTTCTGCCTATCAGAAGCCCCTCAGTGATTACTGCATTACGGAGAGTACCCCTCTTGCCAATCCTTATTGGGAGTATTCCAGAAATAAGATTGCCTGTGAGGAATATCTGATGAAGCTGTACCGTGAAGAGGGTTTTCCGGTAACGCTGGTGAGACCAAGCCATACCTACAATGAACGTTCCGTACCATTGGGTGTTCATGGTGACAAGGGCAGCTGGCAGGTAATTAAGAGAATGCTGGAAGGAAAGCCGGTTATTATTCATGGGGATGGTACTTCACTTTGGACGATGACCCATAACAGTGATTTTGCCAAGGGCTTCATTGGCTTGATGGGAAATATTCATGCTATAGGGGAAGCAGTTCAAATTACGTCCGATGAATCATTGACCTGGAATCAAATTTATCAATGCATCGCAAGCTCCCTCGGGGTTGAGCTAAAGCCTTATTATGTTCCCTCCGGTTTTCTTGATGAGGTGGGAACCTATGATTTTAAAGGCGGTTTGATTGGGGATAAAGCAAATTCCGTGGTATTTAATAACAGTAAGTTAAAACGTCTGGTGCCTGGCTTTGTTGCGACCAAGCGATTTGACCAGGGGATACATGAAACCTTGCAGTATGTCCTAGCTCACGAAGAATGCCAGGTGGCGGATGAAGAATTTGATCAGTGGTGTGATCGCGTAATTGGAGCACTTGAAGCTGCAAAGGAAAACCTGAAAAGTAGTATGTAAACTTGAAAAGCAGTATGTAAACTTGAAAAGCGGTATGTAAACTTGAAAAGCAGTATGTAAACTTGAAAAGCAGTATGTAAACTTGAAAAGCAGTATGTAAACTTGAAAAGCGGTATACAATCTTGAAAAGCAGTATGTGATCTTGAAAGGTAGTATGTAATAAAAAACAGATTAATCCCCCAGCGATGCTGGGGCGAATAGAATAATCAGTAGTGTTGCGGATATAAAAAGCCTCCTATTTTACTCTGATAAAGGTGTCGCAAGCCAATATCAAAATAGGAGGCATTCCTAATGGACAGTTCAAGTCTATTACATACTAGATGCTATGTTATGCTAATATCATATTGTTTTGATTCTAAAATAACAGAGAAAATGCAATTCATTCATACCAAATCCCAGCCTACTAAAAGTATCATACCGATTACTTCAAATGTTCCTAGAATAATAATGCATATTTTTCCTGGTAACCCTGGCTTTTTAATTTCAATTGGTGAAAGGAAGCCCATACCCATTAAAATCAGAAGTATAGGAAAACAGATAATATTTTTGCGCGTTCCATCGTCATATAACATATATACAATTGGTAAAAATATAGAGATGGTGGTCACCGGAACCCCCAAGTAACTTTTTCGCTTTTCCGTGGTCTGGCTCTGTCTAGCTTCCTCTAGCACATTAAAATAAGATAACCGAATCAGTGCACATAAAACAAAAAAAGAAGAGATCACTCCAATAAATACATTTTCCCCCGAAATCATATAAACAAAAATTCCAGGCAAAACCCCAAAGCTGATGAGATCACTTAAGGAGTCAATCTGAATTCCAAACTTCTTTTCACTGTCCGTCCTCACTTTCGTCGAAGCTACTGCTCCGTCAAACATGTCGCATACACCTGCCAGTAATAAACACAATATAGCTGCTCCAAAATCCTGAGCGACCGCTTTTAATATACCGAAAAATGCGAACAGCATTCCACAATATGTAAGTATTACTGTATAATCGTAATACCCAAGTACTTTTTTCTTCATCTTTCTTTTCCCCTTTATCCGATCATGCCAAATAAGATGCTATAGGCCAGAATACACCAAGGTTTTCCTAAAATAATGATCCATATAAACCTTTTGCTGTTCATTTTTATGAATCCGGAAAAATAGCATAAAAAATCATCCGGGAATAGCGGCAACAGAGTTGCGATAAAAAGAAACCGTTCATAGGATTTGCTCTTTTCGATGCGCTTACTCCACTTTATAAGTTGTTTTTGGGGGAACATGGTAAGCATAATGTCAATTCCGAATTTTCTCGCCAGATAAAAAGCAATAATAGAACCAATACTAATACCAATATAATTACATAAAAACCCGATGGTACTCCCAAAGGCAACAGCGCCGGCTATACATCCTAAGTATCCCGGTAACACAGGAACTACTACCTGAAAGGCTTGAAAAGCAGTAAGCACTAAGGGAGCAGCCACACCAAAGCCCTTCATATAATCTTGTAAATCTTCTACAGAAGTAATCTTCTGATTAAAAAATTGCTTGGCCAATAGTAATATGGCAATAATAACACCTACAATGATCCATATTTTAATTTTCTTATTCAAGCATCTCCGCCTTTCTATCAGCCTATCACTTATTTTCGATATAATGATTGCCTGTCCTTTTGAAAATCCACTTTTTCAAACACGGAATAACCTCCCTCAGCAAGGGAAAGTCCAGTATTTAAATCATCTATAATAGTGTGAAATGCAGAGCCTTTCACATCCGGAATTGAGCAGCCTAAAGGCTGAATGTCCGTTAGTGTGAAATACAAAGCATTTCACATCCTGCATTGAGCAGCCTAAAGGCTGAATGTCCGTTAGTGTGAAATGCAGAGCATTTCACATCCTGCATTGAGCCACCTAAAGGCTGAATGTCCGTTAGTGTGAAATGCAAAGCATTTCACATCCTGCATTGAGCGACCTAAAGGTCGAATGTCCATTAGTATGATTTGATAATAGTATGCTTTGTTTAAGAGTAGCTATGCAAATAAGTATTGTTATAAAAATAGATACTACGTTATACTATTTGGGTAACAAAAGATAGCCCATCCAGAGGTAGGGCATAATTTATAGAGGGCATGACAATTGGTCAACAATGATAGAAGAATAGCACTCCGGACTGAAATGGATATTGAAGAAACAGATTTGATTTTTCAAGGTTTATTCAAGGTAGGATTAAGATATAGATGATATCATATTTAGGTATAATAATGAGAAGAATTAGGTAATTGCGAAACTCTATAACTATGGTATTTTTTCATACAATTGATGTGGGTTCCTGAGCGAAACTTGCGCGGAATCAGCATGTAGCGAAGGAATTAACAGAAATTGTATGATAACTTTCATTAACTATATTGTTTCGCAATTGCCAATAAAGAAACGAATGTGGGAAAGGATGAGAACCTTGCGAATTCTGATTGTAGAGGACGAAAAAGAAATTGCAGACGGGCTAAAAACCGTATTGGAAAAAGCAGCCTATCAGGTGGATGTGGTATATGATGGACTGAAAGGGCTGGATTATATTTTAAGTAATATGTATGATATTGTATTGCTGGATATCATGCTTCCGAAGCTGAATGGATTAGACATTTTAAAGAATATAAGAAGAGAAGGTATTAGTACACCGGTCATCCTGCTCACTGCACGTTCTCAGATCGAAGATAAGATCATTGGTCTTGACAGTGGAGCAGATGATTATTTGACAAAGCCCTTTGATGTAAATGAACTAATGGCAAGAATCCGGGTAAGAACCAGGAAAGATAATAATACCGATCATAATCAGATGCAGTTTGGGATAACCTGGATCAATAAATCAACGCAGAAGCTTGGAGCCTCTAAGAATTCTGTAAAGCTGGGTAATAAGGAATATCAGCTAATGGAATATCTTATGAGAAATACCGGACAAATTCTGACTAAGGACATGCTTATCTCTAAGGTGTGGGGCTTGGAGGACAAATCAGAGTATAATAATTTGGAGGTTTATGTATCCTTCCTTAGAAAAAAACTACGATTTGTAAAAGCTGATATTGAGATAAGAACCTGCAAAAATGTCGGTTATTCATTGGAAAAGAAGGTGTAGTGTGGTTAAAAAATTACGGACAAAATTTGTTGCAGTCACAATGCTCTTTATGATTACTGTATTTGGAATTATATTTATGGCGAACTATTTATACAATAGGTATTTGATTAGGTTGGATACGCTGTATACTTTGGAATTTATCGCGGATTGTCCAACGTTGGTGGAACAATTAGGTACAAGAGGGACAGAACAATATTTTGATAGTAGTCCTATTTATTATGTGTTGCTTGATGAAAATGGAAATATCGTATATCAGGTTGATTCTAAAGGTGATACCTCGGTGAAGATGCCAGAAAAATTGCTCCAATCAATAAAGAACAGTTCTGATAACGAATGGGCGTGGAAAAGCTATATCTATATATCGCGGAAAGCTGACAATGGAAATCTTGAAATATACTATACAGATAGTTCAGAACATTTACAGAGGATACCACAGATCATAGGGGGAGCTGTACTATTTCTGATGGGAGTAATTTTGCTTTTTGGGGTAAGCATGCACCTTTCCAAGTATGTAGTTGAACCTGCGGAAAGTGCAATTAAAAGAGAAAAGCAATTCATTGCAGATGCCAGTCACGAACTGAAAACACCCATCGCAGCAATCAGTATCAATGCCCAGGCGATGAAAGAAGAGAATGATGAAAATCAGCATCTTAAGAATATCATCTCCGAAGCAGACAGGATGGATCGATTGGTTCGTAAACTGCTAACCCTATCCTACATTGAAGCACAAGGAGCGCAGTTTGATAAATGCCATTTCTCTTTGTCAGAAGCCTGTGAAGAAATCGTTCTGACACTGGAGAGTATAGCATTTGAGAAAAAGATTAAATATGAATATCAGATAAAAGAGAACATAGAGTATTTTGGAAATGAGGACGAGATAAAGCAGGTCATCGTCATACTATTAGATAATGCAGTTAAACATACACCGGAGCTGGGAAAAATCGCGTTTCAATTGGAAATCGATAAGTGCAGACCTCTTATTCATGTATATAATACGGGAAGTGGAATAGCAGAAGAAGACTTGCCACATATATTTGAGCGCTTCTATAACACGGAGAAATCAAGAAGTGATATGGATAGCTTTGGCTTAGGACTTGCTATTGCAAAATCAATTATTGAAGCGCATAGTGGTACGATTAAAGCATCAAGTCAATACGGTAAGAGTACGAGCTTTCGAGTGGAATTATAGTCCAGACATAGGAAAAAGGGCCATTGCTGGATAATAATTCGAGTGTTGGTATTGCTATTCAGGGAAAAAAAGTATAGTATAAAAGTGGATTAACATTGGGTTTTATTAATAAATTAAAACTTCTAACCATAAACTCTCGGATTATAAATATATAGATTTTTGTTTATAACTCATAATTCAATAGCAAAACAGTTAAGCAGAAAGAAATGGAGAACACAATGAATAAAAAACGAATCCTTAGCATGGTATTAATTTTATCTATGCTACTCATTTTACCATCCCAGAATACCCTTAGTGCCAATGCGGCTACTACCAAAATAGTTTACAGTTATACCCCGATGCTGGTGGAGAATGGAAATATCTATTACATTCAGCGTATCGAGGGTGATCAATATACCGATCAGCTCTATCGGCTCGAGATAGCGACAGGTAAAAAAACCAGTCTCTTAACCTCCTCTGAGGATATTTTGGGCATGATGCTTCATAATGATACCCTGTATTATACCAGTTATGTTGGGAAGAAGAATATCTATCAGACGTATTCGGTTTCGCTTGTAACCAAAGAAAAGAATACCATTTGCGACGGCAAATTCGTCAGTCTTGACGATAGCGGCATCTACTATATTGTTACCGAGGGAGCTGTAAGCAAGCTATATAAGAGAGCGTATGATAGCGAAAAAGCAACACTGCTTTATACTGGAAATACGACCTTTCGCTTTGTGAAGAACTTGGATAACACCTTATACTTCTCTCAGTTTAATGAAAAATCTTCAAAATTAACGTTGTTTAAGCTGATGCCGGAGAAAACAAAGCTAACTGCTTTAACCTCAGATAAGATTGCACTGCACGGAGGTGAAAGGGATCTGATGATATCCGACCTTACTGTAATTAATGGAGCAGTTTATTATCAATATGGAGCCTATGAGGGCTCTGCAAATTATTGGTATGGAACATTAATGAGTTTATCTCTGGATACAAAGAAAAAGACAAAGATAACTGATCAGTCATATGAGGAAAAGATTCGTCATAATGGCAGCAGCATCTTTTATAGCGGACTAGAGAGCAGCGATACACATTATAAGTACAATACCAAGACTGGTAAGACTGATACCTATACTTATAAATTCGTTGGTACAGAAACCTTCAATATTCTGGGGAATTACACTTATTGTGCAGTAGCGGACGGGAATAAATCCATTAACATATCCCGCTTTACATCAGGAACCAATCAGAAGAATTTAGTTAAATCGTTTATTAACATTTTATATAAACAAAACAAGAAATATGATTATAGTGCAAGTGTAAGGCCGGAGGGTGATTATCTGCTGATTCCTGTGACAGCGATGGACTATAATGATCCCACTTACGGATGGAGAGGTAAATGTGTGGGTATAACCTGGTTTGTGGCGGATTCTGACGGAAAGATTCTGACGCAGTTCAAGTAGATAATTTAAGAGTTAATTAGGTCTGGATAGGATAGCATAATCTGCTACCCCATTATAGGACAATGGAATACATATTGTAAGAATGCTTTTGGAATATCGAAAAATTAATTCAGGCTAGCACCTTAAACCATGAATTGATATAAACAGTAATAAAGGAGGAAGACAGTGAATAAAAAACGAATACTCAGCATAATTTTAATCTTTTCCATGCTGCTTATGTTAACGCCGCAGAATGTTCGTAGTGTTAATGCAGCTACTACCCAAATAGTTTACGACTATTCTCCGATGCTGGTGGAGGATGGATACGTTTATTACGTTCAGCGTATCGAAGGAGATCAAGATACCTATAAACTATTCCGGTTAGAGATAGCCACAGGTAATAAAACCAATCTGCTATCGTCTGGTGAAGATATCGTAGCCATGATGCTTCATAATAATACTATTTATTATTCCAGCTATGTAAGCGAGAAGAGTACCTATCAGACATTTTCCGTTTCGGTTGACACCAAAGAAAAGAAAACTGTTTGCAACGGCGAATTGGTAAGTCTTGACGACAAAGGTATCTATACTGTTGCGAAGAGAGACGTAAGCAAGCTATACAGGAGAGAGTATGACAGTAAAAAAGCCACGCTGCTTTATACTGGTAACCTAACCTTCAACTTTGCGAAGAACTTGAATAATACGTTGTACTTTTCTCAGTTTAATGAAAAAACTTCAAAAATCACCTTATATACCCTGACTTCAGAACAGACTAAGCTAACTACGTTGACCTCAGACAAGCTTACTTTGGATGGATCTGAACGTTTAGATCCAATCGTGTCAGATGTTGTCATTATAAATGGAGATCTATATTATCAATATGGTGTATTTGAGGGAAGCGGCAACTATTGGTATGGAAAGCTAATGAGATTGGCTTCCAAAACCAATAAAAAATCTGTGATAGTAGAGTCGCTATATGAAGAGCAGATCAATCATAATGACAGCAGTATTTTCTATGACGGCAGTCTGGATAGTATAGATGAACATTATAAGTACAACGCGAAGACCGGTAAGATCTCACGGTATAACTATAGAATCACGGGTTCTGAATCCTTTAACATTCTGGGGAATTACACGTATTGTGCAAAAGCAGATGGAAAGGGACTGATTACCGTATCCCGCTTTACATCCGGAACCAATGGCAAAAATATGGATAAATCTTTTATTAACATTTCATATAAACAAAACAAGAAATATGATTATAGCGCAAGTGTAAGACAGCAAGGTGATTATCTGCTGATTCCTGTGACAGCGATGGACTATAATGATCCCACTTACGGCTGGAGAGGTAAATGTGTGGGTGTTACCTGGTTTGTGGCGAATTCTGACGGAAAGATTTTGACGCAGTTCAAGTAGATATGCAAGAGTTAAAATAGACCTGGATAGAACGGGCGATATGAGGGGGCTGATCATAATTGGATGATCCGACTCCTTATATCGCTTTTTAAAATTTATATGAGTACTTATATCTTGAATTACACCTTATCTACTATATTTCTTTTTTTCAAAATTGCTTATTAATCTTAAACGAATACTCGTTATCCGCATCAATATAAATAATTCTGTTATACTGATTATCTTTGCACAGAGAGTATATGAAACTATGTGAATATCAGGTCTTTTTTCTTTTTCCAATCAGCAGCATACTAAGAATAATAAGAAGCCCTCCGCCAAGCTGTGCATACCCGATGTTATCTTTTAAAAGGAGAGCAGATAAAAACATGGATACGAAAGGCATCATTCCTGAAAATGCGGCTGCGGTGTAAGCATCACAACGCTTTATTCCTTCATAAAAGAACACAAATGCCAGCACAGTTACCACTAAGCCGTACCAAACCAAGGCAAGCCATTCAAACCACCCAAGTGCCCGCAGGGATACGAAGGGATGTTCTAAGATTGCCGGTATGATAGACAAAATAAGAGCCATACCGGACACGATCAGGGTTTGAATCAACGGATGAATCTGGACTGCTGATTGGTTCTGTACTCTCGATTTATGCCTTCTGGAAATAATATTAAAGGTTGATTCGCTGGCAGCGGCGCATAGAATAAGCATATTTCCCAAGAGGTGTTCACTGGAAAATCGAGTAGATAAAAGATTGATTCCCTGTAATAAAAGAATGCCAGTAACAGTACAGCAGACTCCCAGTATCGTTGTGCCGTATAGCTTTTCTTTCAAAAGAAAAAAGGCAAATAAAGATGTGATAGCGGGTGTAGTTCCTGTCAATATGCCGGCCTCCACGGTACTGGTTAAACCGACGCCAAACAATAAAAAAGTACGGAACAGGAAAATGCCGAAGGTTGCCTGACACAGAAGCATGAACCAATCACTTCTTCTAAGTCTTCGCATTGTCTCAAGAGTTTTGATTTTATAAATTGGCAGTAAACATAGAAGTACGATGCTCAGGCTTAAGGCGGTGATGGTAAAACTGCCAAGCTTTGCTTTCAGAATATATCCTGTAACTACAGAGGTACCTGCCAGTGAAAAAGCACCCAGCAAGTACAGCTTTCCTTGCATATGTTTCATTTTGACCCCTCTTTTCCTTGTATATATGAATTGGACTTTGTTATAATTATATTGTGTCAACTGGCATACAGTAAGAGCCAGTTTAACTCTATTTTTAAGGAGCCAGTTAAGGGGGGAGTTTTAATGTGGGGAATTGAACTACAGAATAGGAAAGAAATTGGTTTTGCACGTCAAATTTATCTTTCTCTAAAGGAGCGTATTTTGACAGGTCAAATCCTGCAAGGAGAAGCATTACCATCTACAAGAGAACTTGCGGCGGGCTTAGGGGTGTCCCGTAATACGGTTTGTGAAGCCTACGATATGCTTTGGACAGAAGGCTTTATTATCAGACACCAGGGCGCACCGTCTCGTGTAGTGGAAGGACTTCAAATCCTTGCAGAACCTCAAAGTGGGGAGATACCGGAGGCGGATAAAGGCATACAAACTATCGTATGGGATTTCAGAACAGGACAGCCTGATTTATCGCTTTTTCCGTGGCAAACCTGGCATAAGCTGATCAACAATGCAGCTGGAAGCTTATCCCCTAATCAACTGAAATACAGCGATCCCAAAGGGTATGAACCACTTTGTGAAGAAATTGCAGGTTGGCTTCTGCGCAGCAGGAGTATGGAAGTCAATCCCAAAGATATCTTTATTACCTCAGGGGCAACGCAGGCACTTCATTTGCTGGTGGAGCTCCTTCATAAGGAGGACCATGCCTTTGCGCTGGAAGATCCCTCCCATCCAGGGATTCGCACAGTCATTCAAGATAAAGGCTATCCTCTGCAATGGATGTCGGTGGATAGTAATGGAGCAGATATAGCGTCTCTTACGGGAAGAAAAATCTCTGCGGTCTATGTTACACCTTCCCATCAGTTCCCGCTGGGAGGAATTCTTCCGGCAAACCGCCGTGCAGAATTAATACGTATGGCAATGGAGAAAGATTTTTATATCATTGAAGATGATTATGACAGTGAGTTCCGTTACGGCGGTTCTCCCGTAACACCTATTTACTCCATGAATTCATCTCATGTGGTGTATGTCGGAACTTTTAGCAAGACAGTCTTTCCGGCTCTTCGTTTAGGCTTTGCAGTTTTACCAAAGGCCTTGCAGAAAAGCTGGAGGCACTATCGTAATTATATGGATGTTCAGAATCCGGTGCTGGAGCAGATGGTCTTGGCTGAATTTCTAAAGAAAAGGAAAATGGACAAGCATGTTCAGCACATGCGGCATGTGTATAATGAAAAGCGGAAGGTTTTGTTAAACTCTTTAAACATAACGTTTGGCGATTCCATATCCCCTTGGGGGGATACCTCCGGCTTGCATGTCGCCTTACAATGTCTTGGATACGAGTTCGGAGATGAATTTACTCTGAGCTGCAAAAACGCAGGAATACGAGTAGCCCTGCTGTCGAAATACTGCAACTCTCAAAACGAGCATAACGATAAATTTCTCCTTGGATACGGACATTTAGATTCGGAGCAGATTCAGGACGGTGTTCAGGCACTGTACCATGTAATTAGGAAGGGAGCTTATAGGAAATCACAGCAGATTTAGCCATGTTGTGAAAGATCCGAAATAGCAGT
>JAEWMZ010000048.1 GCA_023392995.1 Bacillota bacterium | reverse complement strand
TCCTGCATGGCACCATCAGCTGTTTGAAGGAGGGAGAGTCCGTCCTGTAGATTGGCATCAGCCTGATCAAGGCCTCTTATCTGGGCGCGCAATTTCTCGGAAATTGATAAGCCGGCGGCATCCTCGGCAGAACGATTAATGCGATAACCGGAGGATAATTTCTCACTGGAAGAGGAGCGTTTGCTATTGTTTGTTTTTAAATTACGGTTGATATTCATCGTAGATAAATTGTGTTGAATTATCATTAGTTTTCGACTCCCAAGTACGCTAGCTTATAGATACAGATAATATTATAATGGTAGATTGTGTTATTGGCAATAATTTGGTAAAAAATATACAAAAAATAAATGGTTAAAATCAGGTTAAATTAACGTTCATAATTTGAATTGTATAATTCAGGGTTGTAATCATGGCTACCATAATATGTATAATAATGGGTTGACGTACCAAATCTAAACTGATATACTAAACATATAAATAAATAAAAAGGGCGTGATTTGTTGAAATATGGCGGTACTAAACGTTTCTCTTTTCAAAATTATAAATTAATAGCTTTAATCTTAATAGGTTGTTTTATAACGTTGGTGGTAATTTTTTTGTATACACAAAAAAAACAAGAAGTAAGAAATTATTATATTGATGCAGAAGTAGTTAAGGTTGAAGGTAATGTATTAACAGTAAAAGGGTTAAAATCTAATCCGCAATATGCAAAAGGAACCTATAAAATTAAAATAACAAAAAAAATAATAATATCGGATTGGGAAACTGATATAAAATTAGAACAGCATGATCTGAATGAATATAAATATGTTACATTATTATTTACTGGACAAGAGAATGAAATAAAAGATAAAGAATATTTGAAGGGTGTTAGTCAAATATTCTGCAATGTAGAAAAACGAGGTTTGATAGAAAATTAGGAGGAATGACAATGAGAGGAAAATTAAAGATTAGAAGTGTAGTTGCCATTATACTAATTCTTAATGTTTTTATTTTGGCATCAGTTCCAGCACAGGCAGCTAGTTCTCGTGCCATATTATCTTATACTGCCTATGCTAATACACCTTCGGGAAATGTGGGATTAAAAGCGTCATTAGTTGTACAGGATAGTACTAGAACCATAGTATCTATATCCAATGTCCAACTATCAAGTACCATGGGTAATATTAAAAAAGATTCAGTAGTATTTACGGCACCTATAAATTATGGGAATTATGCTTATGTTACAGTAACATACTCTTTGAATGGTTCAGTATTTACAGAAAGTTGTACATTTTATCCATTGTAATAAAGCAGTTTGGAACTAGTTATTTCATTATTTATAACGATTGGTAATCATATATAACTATATTTATAACTTCTCTTTTACATAGCAGGAAATATAGTAATTGATGAAATACCCCAGATAATGAGTTCTCTTGTATATTTAAATTTGTAATATTGTATAGTTAATCGAATATTCTTAATTAGTAGAGTAGGTCAAATTATATTAGGATGATCTACTCTACTGCATTTTAGATTAATTCATAATTAAAAGTAAGAGAACTTCTAATTGTTCGATAGAGTATTGCACTATATGTGAGTTTATGTATTACGATAACCCGAGGATAATTTCTCACTGGAAGAGGCACGCTTACTATTGTTTATTTTTAGATTACGGTTGATATTCATCGTATATAAATTATTTGAATTATCATTAGTTTTCTATTCCCAACTACGCTAGCTTATTGATAAAGATAATATTATAATGGTAGATTGTGTCATTGACAATAATTCAGGAGAAAATATCCAAAAAAGGTTAACTTTCATAATTTGAATTATAGAATTCAGGGGTTGTAATAATAAGAGTAACATGATAAGATAACCCCATAAGTATAAGAAAAGAGGTTGAAGGAATGATTAATACTACTTGCTAATCAGTAAACTGAATATGCAGCAGAAGGAAGCTGGTCACAGTTTTATTTTGTTGCGGCAAGAAGTTATCATTCCTAATTCTAATAGATGTCATTTATCATAAGAACGACTGCAATCGGTATTCATGCTTGCAGTGTTGTTTCCGGCAGAAACGATTGCAGTAATCAATTACCCTGAGATTGCGTACAGGTTAATGTCTTGTAAACGGACTGCCAAAAGCGTTCTTAGAAACATTAGGTCACAAGAAGGTAGCTTCTTGTGATTTTTTAATGTCAAAATTTAAAGGAGGCACTTATTATGTCGCAGATTATGATAAATGATTTGACCTTTAGCTATGATACGGTCTATGACAATATCTTCGAGCATGTTAATTTCATTCTCGATACAGACTGGAGACTTGGCTTCATCGGTAGGAACGGAAAAGGAAAGACGACGTTTTTAAATTTATTATTAGGAAAATATGAATATAAGGGAAGCATCACCAGTTCAGTGGAGTTCGACTATTTTCCATTTGAGGTGGAAAATCAGGAAATAGATACGTTAACGATGATCAAGAATAAGATCGCACCCTTTAGTGAGTGGGAAGAGCAGATGCAGCAATGCCTGATTCAAATGGGAGAACCGGATCACAAGGAGGAAGCGCTGGAGCACTACGGCAGGGTACTGGATTTATATCAAGCCCATGATGGCTATGTTATTGAGGAAATGATTGAAAAGGAGTTGAGCAGG
>JAEWMZ010000034.1 GCA_023392995.1 Bacillota bacterium | reverse complement strand
GATGGAGGTTCAGATTATTTAGGTTAGCAGTCGTAGTATTAAGCCCGGTACAGCCTCAAGTTAAAACATATATTTCGCCCCCATATCATAATATAAATATAGCATTAGAATAGTTAACCTAAAAAAGCAATCACCCAAAGTTGAAAGGGAGGTTCTTATGAATTCCGAATATGATGCAGATGTTATCATTATAGGTGCGGGCGGAGGCGGAGCTGTTGTTGCTAAGGAGCTGGGAGAAAAAGGGCTCAGGGTGCTGGTGTTAGAAGCAGGACCCTGGTATGGAAATAAGAAATGGCCAAAGCCCAATGAGGATGCCGGAGCAATCGGCAGCTCCAGCTATGAAGACCTTGATATTAACCTGCTAAACGAGAATTTCACAGATTTAGAAGATGATATGAATAACTTGATCACCGGAAAGTTCCGGTGGGGATGTGCAAATCGAGACGAAAGTCCTTGGAGAAGAAGGATTGAGCAGGGAGGCTTTGCCTGGCAGAGTGCGGGCGTGGGAGGAAGTACGTTACTCTATTTTGCAAATTCGCCCAGAGCATATCCGCAAGCCTTTGAAAAAGAATGGGCAATTTCATATGAAGAGCTGGTTCCGTATTATGAAAAGGTAGAGAACACCTTACCCGTATATAAGGCGATGCCTGCGGCGAAGGAAGAGTTATTCTATTATGGAGCGATGAAAGCTGGATGGCAATACTTGGAGGGAGGAGATCTAACCAGCCCGGGCTACCGCCCTCAGCCAAACGCGATTTTAAAAATAAATCCCCAGTTAGCCAGCTTTGAGTTCGATATACAGAATAATCATTCTGTTGGCTGCACAATGAGAGGACACTGCGTCAATGGATGTCACTTGGGACCGAGTGTAGGCGCCGTAGCCAAAAGATCTACCTTAGCAAGCTACATACCACTTGCCCTTAGTACAGGGAATGTAGAGGTCAGACCCAATACTTTTGTTACCAGAATTAATACGCAGGAAGATGAAACAGAAGGACTGTATGCAGCAAGCATTGAATACCGGGATACCTGGACAGGAAAAACAGGGGAGCTCAGAGCAAGAGTTATCGTAATGTCCGCAGGTGCAATTGAGACACCCCGTCTATGGCTAAATTCCAATTTGCCTGAAAATGAATGGGTTGGAAAAGGGCTGACAAACCATATCATAGATTGCCTGGCAGGTGTTTTTGAGGAAAAGGCTATCATGAATGCAATCGGGATACCGGAGGTTATGCCCTATGTTGGTCAGAACTCCGCAGCAAGATTTGATTATCCTGGGTTGGGAACCTTTGAGCCATTTGGAGTAAGTCCCGGATTATTTTCAACCATGTTATACGGAACAAGTCAAAAAGGCTTTGCAGTACCCGATGATACAAATCAGCAGCCTTGGGACTTAGAGGGCTTAGTAGCAGGAGAACAGTTAAAGGAACTCATGAGAAACTATAGCAAAACAATGGGGATTGTAATCTTTAGCAATGATGAGGTAAATCAAAAAAATGGTGTCACTCTGGATTTGGAACAAAGGGATGAGAATGGATATATTCCAGTCATCGCTTATCAGGTTAGTGATGAGGATATAGCAAAAAGAGACGAATTAGCGAGAATTGCAGCTGATATTCTTAGAAAAGCCGGAGCGAAGATTATTACCAGAGCAAATTGGCCCTTCGAAGTCTATGCTCATATTATGAGTACCATGCGCATGGGTTATGTAGCAGATACCAATTGCGAGGCTTATCAGGTGAAACGATTATTTATCGCAGATAATAGTGTCTTATGCAACGGGCTTGGTGGACCCAACCCAACCCTTACCACACAAGCGCTGGCCACCCGCACCTCGGAGAAAATATTTGAGAAATATTTTGGTGGAGCTACATATAAGTAATTTATTCATCCTTGCTATACCGAATCATTAGAATGTAATATAGTCCGGTCACTGGCACCGTGGAGATTCGAAAGCAGGCTGTATATAGAGCTTGTACCGTAAAATAAAATAGCCGCTGTATAACCCAAGCAAATAAATTACATGGGTTATGCAACGGCCTTTTTATTTTAGTGATTAATATTGTTAAAATTAACAACCAAATAGATATAAGCTAAAGTTAAGTGGAAACTAGAGTGAGTTACGTACGAAAGCTGGTTGCAAGCTAACATCATAGGTGAACAATAGTGTTGAGCAAACTAATTATTCAATTGCGCACCAGCAGGTGCTGCTTCTTTTTTCTTTTCCCAGAAGGCCCATAAGGTTCCGGCAATACAAATGGAAGAATAGCATCCCATAATAATACCGACAAACATAGGCAGTGAAAATTCCATGATGGAGTCGATGTGGAACACAACGGAAGCGATTAAAATGATGAATATACAAATGCCCGTTGTAAAAACAGTATTAATCGATCTTGCTAGGGTCTGGGTGGTACTTGCATTCATCAGCTCTACCACCGATAATTTATCATCATTCTTTCTATTTTCACGTATTCTGTCGTAGATGACGATGGTATCGTTGACGGAATATCCAATGATTGTCAGCACCACTGCCACAAAGGCATCATTTAATGGAATTCCGAATAGTGCAAAGGTGAAGAATACCGCAAGCACGTCATGAAGCAGTGCGATTAAGGCTGTGACCCCGGCAGAAAGCCCGGATAAAGCAGAAAATCGTATTCCAATATAAACAATAATAAAAAGAAAGGACACGCCGATCGCCAACCCAGCATTTTTTAAGGCCTTTGCGCCAATATAAGGCTCTACGACATAGGTCTGTGCCAATTCGGCATGAATACTGTCGGAGGTACTGTTAATCGCTTGTGTTACCGCTGCTTGATCCTCCGGTGACATACCTTCATTGCCGGCAAGAGTAACGGAGAGGCTAATCTTTCCGGTGGCGTTGTCTTCTGTCATCTGAACTGTAACCGGTCTGCTGGTCTCTTTTTCTATGGCAGACTTTATGATGCCGGTATCAGCATCCTTTGAGACGGTATAGCTGAGCACCGCGCCTCCGGTAAACTGAGTATCCAGCTTTACTCCTTTTGTAAAGCATGCAATCACGCCGGTCACTAATATAACACTGGAAACAATTACAAAAATATATTTTTTCTGATAGAAAGGAATGACCTTTTTCTCCTTTTTTTCTCTGAAGCATTTTTCGTTGTTCCAGCGCTTAAACTGGATCGTAGATAAAAGCAGCTGCTTGGATATATTGACTCCGATAAATAAATTCAAAACCATACCAATTAACAGAGTATATCCGAAGCTTAGCATGGAGCCTGAGCCAAAGATCATTAATATAACGGCCACTGCGGCGGTGGAGACATTTCCATCCAACACGGAAGTAAAGGCATGCTTATATCCGCTGAGGATAGAGCTGTGAATGGAATTACCTTTCTTTATCTCCTCGGATATTCGTTCCGCGATAATAATATTGGTATCTACCGCCATACCGATGGACAGGATAATACCTGCTATTCCGGGAAGGGTTAAGGTGAACTGTGGAACTGAGATTGCCAGCAGCTGCAGCGCCATATGCATTAGCAGTGTAATGCAGGCGATAATACCCGGAAGCTTATAAAATAGAATCATAAAGACGCATACCACAAAAAAGGAAAGGATTCCGGCGCCCACCATAACATTCAACGCATTATTTCCAAGAGAGGGACTAATTGTCTTAAAGTTGGTCGTTTCCAGGGAGAAGGGCAATGCTCCCGAATTAATCTTTGCCGCAAGCAGCCTTGCATCTTCAAAGGTTCCGATATTTGTGATAACGGCTTCCCCACCGGAGATCTTTGTCTGAACGGTTGGATTAGAAATTAAGGCCTTATCCATATAGATGCTTATGGTTTTACCGATCAAATCCCCCGTTGCTTTTTCAAAGAGCTTCGCTCCCTCCGCATTGAATTGCAGAGCTACCACATAGCTTCTTGATGCGCCGGAAGTATCGGCCTTTGCGGTTGCCTTTGTCACATCCTTACCTTCAATTAACACATTTCCGTTAGGATCTTGAAAAGTAAGCTTTGCCATTTCCCCTAATTCAGCAATGGCATCCTCGGGTTTAAAGTTTGTTTCCGTGGACTTCCAGGGGAATTGAACGATAATATAACCGCCATTATTGTCAACCGTAACCTCACGATCAGTTATGTTTTGGTTATCCAGTCGGGATTCGATGACTTCTCTGGCCATCTCCAGCTCGCTGGCGGTAGGATTATGATCCAATCCCTTTGGTTCGAAAATCGCCTCTACACCTCCACGAATATCAATACCAAAACGCATGTTAAATAAACCTTTAATATTATCTCCGAAGCCAAAAATCGCAATATAAATGAACGCAGCTATAGCGATTAATATGACAGTAAGTGTCTTTTTACCTGATTTCATATAATTTATCCTCTTTTTCTATTTAGTTTTCATTGTGCAGTGGTGTGCCTGCCCCTTTCTCGCCATCTGAATTATGTATGAACAGAATTAGATACATTCTGTCAACAAATTCATTGCGAAATAATACAACAAAAACAATCCATATGAAAAGTGGAAGGAATGGCTGAACAGCCATAGAAGAGACATCGATGAGCGGAAGAGGCCTATAGGTAAAGGTGTTCCTTGTACCTGAGGAGATGCTTGATGTGATTTCATCTGTAATGCCTCCAAAAACTTCATTTGTAGCATCCACTCTTTGAAGGTGATTGGATGCGGAAGACATAGTATAAGGTGAATCAGGATATGAAAAGAAAGAATCCACACCCGTATTAGGGGTGTACATTCCGATTGACATTATCGCTATACAAATTAGGAATGACAATATGCGGAAGGAAATTGTCCGATTCTTCATAATCAAATCCTCTGTTCATAATTAGTTTACCGAAGAATACTATAACATACTGCAATACATTTTTCTATCTAGAATTTAATCCAATTCTTTTGCCATTTTATTATCCCCGATACCTTCCTGAAAACGGGGAATCAATAGGAGAAATTTAATAAGATTTTGCATGGTTTGAAGTAGGGTTTGAAGCACCGAAGCAAAACGAAACAAAACGAAGAGAAATACAGCGGAATTATGTCTTTTTATGTCAAATAATGTTTGATAATGAAATGGAAATATGCTAAAATGAACTAACTATGTTAAAAAATAGATTTAATCTAGACATAAAAGTTTGATTACAAATCAGAAAACAAAAGATAAAAAGGGAGGTATATCGTGATGAAGCAATTGCTAAGTTGGAAAAGAAGTTTACTGTTTAAAAACATTACAATTAATATCTTGATTGTATTGCTTACCGTATTAAGTATTTCCGGAATCTCATATCAGATTAGCTCAAGGCAAATTACGAAAGAGATTGAGAAGCAGCTTTCAATGAAGCTGGAGCAGACGAAGAGTGAGGTCACAAGTATTCGTGGGAGCCTGGAGCAGCAATTGACACTTTTAAGCAAATCACAGGAGGCAAAGGCAGTCCTTCAGGGGAAAGAAACCAGTGTGTTTCATGAATTGATGCAATCCTTCCAAGAGAATTATCCGGACTATTTAGAAAATGCTTTTCTAATGGATGCTTCCGGAACGGTTATCTATGATTCGGCAAACAGTATTGTTGGGACAAATTTATCCGATAGAGAATATGTTAAGTCAAATTTAAGCGGGGAGATGGCCAAGAGTGATGTTTTAATCTCAAAATCCACGGGCAATCGTGTTGAAGTAGTCAGTGTGCCGATTAAAGAGAACGGGAAGGTTACAGGAGCCATCGCAGTATCAATGAATATTGAGTATATTACCTCCGCGCTAAAGGAAATTCAGGTAGGTAAAAGTGGCTATGCATATTTAATCGATGGGCAGGGAAATTTCATATATCATCCTAAGAAGGAACTGCTCGGTACCAATATTGCCGATGTCGGTATCCCGGTGCTAACAAAGACCTCAGAGGACATGAAGGCAGGAAAAAGCGGAAGGGTAAGCTATACCTACGACGGTATCAGTAAGCTGAATCTTTATCTTCCGCTTGACAATTGGTCCTTATCCATTAATGCTGCAAAATCAGAATATTTGCAGGTAGTTAACAGCATGCTGCTGGAGATTCTTCTGGTTGGTCTTATCATGCTTGTTCTGGCATCCGGCGCATCAGCAGTGAATGCATATTTTACCGTAAGTAAAGTGCGTAAAATGCAGGTGGCTATGGGTACTGTGACCGCAGGAGACCTTACGGTTGAAATCAAGGAAGCAAAGCTGCTAAAATGCTGGGAGGTTCAGCAGTGTAATAAAACAGAGTGTCCAGCCTATCAAAATAGTAACTTAAAGTGCTGGGAGCTTTCTAATACACTGTGTAATGATTCGGTACAGACCGATGTTATGGTGAAAATGGAGAACTGCAAGAATTGCAAGATATATAAAGTGACCGAAGGCGATGAATTAGGACAGATGGAGCGAAGTCTGAGCCTAATGATTACGACCATACGCTCTCTGGTAGCAAATATATCAAACATATCGGAACGTCTTACCAGCTCCAGTCAGGAATTGTCCAGTGCCTCCGAAGAAACAACAGTATCAGCGGAAGGAATTGCGGATCGAATGGAGGAAATGAGCAGTGGGTCACAGGATCAAATTAATTATGCTGAGAAAGTGAATCATATGTCAAAGGATATGAATTCCAAGCTGTTAGATTCGGTAGAGAAGATCGGATTGATGACGCAGGACGCGGAGATTGTTAGTGCCAAGGCTTCGGACGGACGAAAGAAAATCCAAAACTCCATACAGGAAATGAGGGCGATTCAATCCCAGACTGAAAAAATTGAGCAGGTAATGAGGATTCTCCTGAAACAATCGGAGGAGATCCGTAAGATCAATGGAATGATTACAGCGATTTCTTCAGAGACAAATTTACTATCCTTGAATGCGTCCATTGAAGCTGCCAGGGCTGGAGAAGAAGGCCGGGGCTTTGCCGTGGTTGCCCAGGAAATTGGTAAATTAGCAACGCAGTCACAGCAGTCTGCCCAGGGTATTGCAGGGCTAATCGAATCAATTACCCATAGCATTGGGGAAGCTTATCAGCTGATGGAGCAAGAAAGTGAGCTGGTAAATCAAGGTATTCTTTCTGTAGAGGATTCCAAGGTTGCCTTTGAGGATATCAGTGAAAAGGTGGAGGTTGTATTACAAGGAATGAATCAGGTAGTGACGTCGGTAGAAACGGCAAAGACCTCCAGCTCCTCTGTAATTGATGCCCTTGATCAAATCTCAAGTATTATTGAGGAGACGGGGACGGATATCGAAGAAATTACTGCAACGACCGAAGAGCAAAGCAGTATATCAGAACAGATCTCCAGCTCCGCGGTAGAATTAGCTGAAATGTCTGAAAAACTACTCGATGCGGTGAAGCAGTTTAAATTGTAGATTCTTTTTTCCAAGAAAACTATTTTGATAAAAGGATAAGACAACGGTTTATATAAGGGTGTCAGCTATTTAGGTAACATTTAAAGCAGAGAAACGGGCACATGCTGCAAAGTATAAAATATTTTGTAGCATGCTGCTCTTTTTTTGCACTTTATAATCCGATTAAAAAATGAAAAGAATAACATCACTTACATCAGTCATATGATATTGTAAAAAGACTTGGGGGCAGCCATGAAGATCCATGTTGTACAGCCTGAGGATAACATTTATACCATTGCGGATTATTATGGTATAACACCAGGGAGGTTATTGCTGGAGAATGATATCTATGATCCGAATAATTTAGTTATAGGAGAGGCGCTGGTAATTATCAGACCGGAGCAGACCTATATTGTTCAGGAAGGAGACACGTTAGAACGCATTGCACAATCTCAGGGGACAACGGTGCAGGAGCTGCTTAGAAATAATCCGAACGTATCAAACAGAGAGCTGTATACAGGTGAGGAACTGGTCATTCGCTACGAGGGACTGAGAAGTAAAACAATAAAAACGGAGGGCTTTGCCTATCCGTTTATCGATAAAGATACACTTCGTATGACCTTACCATACCTAACCTACCTGACAGTTTATGCCTATAATATAACAGAAACAGGAAAGCTTGTTAATATAGATGATTCGGAGATTCTCCAAATTGCCAGGGATTATCAAGTGGTACCGATTATGTATATCACGGTACCGATTGAAAAAGAAGGTGTGGATACAACCATAGCCCATAGCTTAATCAGTGATGAGCAGATACAGAATAACTTCATAAATAATATTAGGGAAGTTCTGTATACCAAGGGCTATTATGGAATCAATATCAATACACCCTTTATACAACCGGAGGACAGACAGCCCTATGTAGAGTTTATTGATAAAATAACAAAGCTTCTCAACAGCGAGGGATATACGGTAGCAATTACAATAGCACCAAGTACCTTTGAAGCATCGACAGGGCTTATTTATGGAGGTGTTGATTATATTGGCCTTGGATTGGCGGCGAATAAGGTGTTATATCAGATGACTTATGCCTGGAGAATGCCAAATAATCTTCCCTTAAGTACGCTGCCCTTTCCTGCGGTTTTACAAACCTTAAAGAATGCCACCATGCTGATCCATCCCAGTAAATGCATGCTAGGCATTTCGAATGTGGGATATCTCTGGGAATTCCCCTTTTTTGCAGCGATTTTGAATGCGAACTTCTTAAGTTATAATTCGGCCATCCGATTAGCCAGCAATACTGGAGCTGCAATTAAGTTTAATCAACCGACCCATTCCGTGTATTTTCAATACATTGATAATGACAAAGAATATATGGCCTGGTTTAAGGATGTAAGAAGCCTTTATCCTTGGATTTTATATTCCCAGGAGTTTGGAATGCAGGGAGTCTCAGTCTGGAATGTAACCTATTTTGTGACTTTTCTTTGGCTTACGATTAATGCGGAATACGTGATTGAAAAAATAATTTAATCTCACAGTTGTGTGGTTCTTCTGTGATTCTGTCACGGAATGCAATTAAAAAATGAATTATAATTCTCTTATATTGAACTTTTAGGAGAATGTTATGAACAAATTATTAAATCTATGGAAAAATTATTCTTTTCTTATTTTCTTTGCTTTTGTGGTTGTGGGCTTATTTGATTTTAGAATTGCAATTGCAGCAATTATTTGTATGCTGGGGCCGATTGTGGTCTCTCTGTTTAAGGGCAGATTTTGGTGCGGTAACTTGTGCCCCAGAGGAAGTTTTTATGACCGGGTAGTTTCAAAGTTCAGTAAGACCAGAAAGGTGCCGGGATTTCTTAAGAGTACATTATTCAGAGCCTTTATGGTAGTCTTCATGCTATCCATGTTTGGCTTTGGAATATATAAGAACTGGGGCAATCTCTATGGTATCGGAATGGTATTCTACCGAATTATTGTTGTGACAAGTATCGTTGGAATTGTACTATCTCTCTTTTATAACCACAGAACCTGGTGCCACTTTTGCCCTATGGGAACAATTGCATCAGTGATAGCAAGAGCTCGTAAAAGTAAGAAGGTTCTACAGATCTCTCCAGCTTGTGTCTCCTGTAAAATATGTGAGAAGAAATGTCCGTTAGGAATCGTACCCTATGATTATAAAGGAAATCTGCTAAGTCATCCGGATTGTATCCAATGCGGTAGATGTGTGAGCGTTTGTCCGAAAAAGGCAATTGGATATGAATGATTTGGCATTGCTATAAATAGAATATTAGAAACGACGAAGCAGGAGAGCGGGATACCAGAAATGGTACTACCCGCTCCTTTTATTTTGGGCGATACTAGTCAAA
Organism: Bacillota bacterium; assembly: GCA_023392995.1. Lineage (GTDB taxonomy): Bacteria > Bacillota > Clostridia > Lachnospirales > Lachnospiraceae > Mobilitalea. The sequence goes on along the minus strand of JAEWMZ010000034.1, from coordinate 22,064 downwards.
TGCAAAACATATATAATTCGGCAGTTACCTATGAGTGATACCAGACTCGACACTTCACAAAGATTTTACAAAATAATAAGAATTATTTTCCATAACTGTGATATTAGATTTTACATTACCTAAGTTATACTAAAAAAGAAATAGATGGTGATAAAAAATAATTTGATAAGGAGATTTATTATGAAGAAATTGTTATCATTAGTATTACTTGCTGCACTCACGGTTTCCAGTGCTGCATATTCCCCAGTATCTCCAGCTTTTGCAGCATCCACTTCCGTAAGCGGAACAGTTACCTTGTCCGGGTCAACCTCCGTTAATCCTTTGATTCAAGCACTTGCAGAAGCCTATAAAGAGAAGAACCCTAATGTAAAAATCGTGGAGCAGAATGTTACCGGCTCAGGAGCAGGTATTTCCGATGCAAAAAATAGCAGCAGCACCGTTGACTTTGGTATGTCCAGCAGAGATATAACCAGTGACGAGGCGAGTGTACTAAATAAGGTTCAGATTTGTTTGGACGGACTTGCTATCGTTGTAAACAAGAGTAATCCGGTGGATGAGCTTTCTCCGGCTCAGCTCTATAAAATCTTCACCAGAGACAAAGAAACCATGAACTGGAATCAGATCTCCGGTTCCTATACCACAAGCGTTAAGATCGCACCCTTTGGACGTGAAGCAGGCTCCGGTACCAGAAGCTGTTTTGAGGATTTCTTTAAAGCGGATTACGGCAAAGCACTTCCCAGCGGCTATGATACCAGCTTAGACGGTTCCCTTGCCAGTACCGGTGTTATGCAGTCCTCCGTACAGAACAACTCTGGAGCAATCGGCTATATGTCCCTTGGTGATATGGACGAATCCAAAGTAAAGGCATTAAAGATTGATGGTGTTGAGGCTTCCAAATTCTCTGTAGCAGATGGTACATATGCAATCAAAAGACCTTTCTTATTGGTGTATAACAAGAATAAGACCCTTAGCCCTGCCGCACAAGATTTTCTTGCCTTCATCCAGAGTGCAGACGGCCAGAAGGTGATTGACAAGATGGGATTTGTTAAGAACAACCTTGTAAGAATCAAGGCAACCGATATTACCTTAAGAAGTAATGCTGTTACTCTGAAACCTGGCGATACCTATTCTTTAACACCAGTAATTTTACCGGAAGATACAACAAATCAGATCCTGACCTATACTTCCTCCAATGCAGAGATAGCAACCGTTTCCTCAACAGGAAAGATTACAGCAGTTAATTTAGGAAGCGCAGTAATTACAGTGAAAACAAATGATGGAAGCAATGTTAAGAAAACCTGTAAAGTAACAGTAGCGAATTCTGTTACTGGTATCACTCTCGATAAAACCGATGCTACAGTAGGAATGAATAAAAAGCTTACCTTAAAAGCAACGATTGCACCTTCCAATGCAGAGGATAAAAGAATCACCTGGAAATCCTCCAATCCTTCTATTGCAGCAGTGTCCTCCGCTGGTGTTGTAACCGGCAAAAAGGCAGGTACAGTAACAATTACAGCTACAACGGTAGATGGGAAAAAGACCGCTTCCTGTAAGGTTAAAGTTCAGTAATTAGTAGAGATAACCGATCCGGCTCTTTGGCACTGCTTCTTTGCAGTGCCATTAGCCAATTCTAAAGGACGTTCTATCTTAGGCCTATTTTCCTTAGGAATAGGCCAATAATAGGTAATTGCCAAACTCATTAACGGAAGCTATTGTATACACAACAAATACTGTTTCGAAGCGAAAGCTAAGACCGAAGGAAGCGTTGGAGTGAAGAGATAGTATTTGTTGTGTATGTAATTACAAAAAACTAAATTGTTTCGCAATTACCTATAGACCAATCAAATTGAAAGGTATGGGTATTACGATGAAAAATCAGAGAATACAGACATATAACAGCATATTTAAAGCAATCGTTTTATTTTTTGCTTCCATTACGCTTCTTTCCGTTATTTTAATTGCCGCCTTTATGATAGCCAATGGAGCACCTAGTATTGCAAAGGTAGGTCTGAAGGAGTTTCTTCTGGGATCGGTCTGGAATTCTGCCAATGAGCCGCCTCAGTATGGAATCTTAACCTTTATTTTATCCTCCTTTTACGCAACCTTTTTTACTGTAATAATTGCGGTGCCGATCTCCCTTTTGGTGGCACTGGCAATAGGGCAGATGATGCCAAAGCGCTTAGGCGCCATTTTACGTTCCCTTATCAGTATGCTGGCGGGAATTCCCTCTGTAATATACGGTTTTCTTGGAATTGTATTCATTGTTCCCCTGGTTCAGAGAATGTTCGACCTATCCTCCGGCCTTACCATGTTTTCCGCAGTGCTGGTTCTCATTATTATGACTCTGCCTACGATCATCAGTGTAAGCGAGACAAGTATCAATGCGGTCAATCCGGGCTATATCGAAGCGGCTTATGCCCTTGGTGTGCGCAAGGAATATGCTTTATTTACCATTGTTTTGCCCGCAGCGAAGTCTGGAATCATAGCAGCTATCTTACTTGGAGTCGGCAGAGCCATTGGTGAGACTATGGCGGTAATGATGGTAGCCGGAAATATCCCTCAAATGCCCTCCATGCTAAAGCCGGTACGCTTCTTAACTACAGCGATTGTGACTGAGATGTCCTATGCCACAGAGCAAACCAGGGGAGTGCTGATTGGAATTGGTCTGGTTCTCTTTGTATTCGTATTTATCATCAATTCAATCTTTCGAATCTTTATGAAGAAGGCAGGTACAATCCATGAATAGAAGTGAATATGAGAGACAGGTCAGACCCGGTGTGATTGCCATAAGAGCGTTAATCTATATGGTTACACTGGCAGTAGTCGGCCTGGTGGTTGCAATTATTACCTACTTGATACTAAAAGGACTGCCCTACATAAATCTGGAGTTTCTGACCACAGCGCCCTCCCGTCTCAATGAAACCTATGGAATAGCTCCAATGATTATTAATACGCTTTATACGGTGCTGCTCACACTGGTGGTCTCTATCCCTCTTGGAATAGGGACTGCGATTTATCTGGCAGAATATTCTGCACCGGGAAGACTGGTGGGTGCCTTCCGCTATGCGATCGAGATTCTGGCGGGAATACCTTCTATCGTATATGGTCTGTTTGGTATGGCGTTCTTTGTTACAGCATTAAGGATAGGCAGTGGGAGTGGTTCTATCTTAGCCGGGGCTCTCACCTGCACCTTAATTGTTCTTCCCACCATGATTCGAACCTCAGAGGAAGCCTTGCTGCAGGTGAACCCTACCTACCGGGAAGCGGCTTACTCCCTGGGAGCTTCCAAGCTCCATATAATAAGGACTATATTAATACCCAATGCCTTGCCGGGAATTGTGGTTGCAATTATCTTAAGTATCGGAAGGGTAGTCAGTGAATCTGCTGCACTCCTTTATACGGCTGGGGTAGATTACGCAATGCCGACGAATTATGCCAAGCATATGGTTGAATCCGGTGCCGGGCTGACAGTTCAGCTTTATCTATATGCCACAGAGGGCAGCGCTCCCGAGTGGGTTCCGTATGCAATGGCTACGATTCTGATGATGATTGTATTTTTAATCAATCTGGCCGCCAATATCATAGCGGGAATATTCAAAAAGAAAGTGAGTGCCAAGTGATGGGAATCATTAAGACAAATGGGTTGAATCTTTATTATGGGGATAAGAAAGCCTTGAATAATATCAATCTGGAGATAGAAAAAAATGAGATTACGGCACTCATTGGACCCTCCGGATGTGGAAAGTCCACCTTTTTAAGGGTATTAAACCGTATGAATGATACGATAGCACACTGTAAGATTACCGGGGAGGTGATCTATGATGGAATTAATATTTACGAGGACAGAATTGATCCGATGCTAATCCGTAAAAAGATCGGAATGGTATTTCAAAAGCCGAATCCATTTCCCTTAAGCATTTATGATAATATAGCCTATGCACCGAAATACCATGGCAAGGGGAAACGTGAGCTTGACGAAATTGTGGAACATAGTCTTAGAGCCGCTGCTCTTTGGGATGAGGTGAAGGATCGTCTGAAGAAGAGTGCACTGTCTCTTTCCGGCGGTCAGCAGCAGCGCCTTTGTATTGCTAGAGCAGTCGCACTAAACCCGGAGGTGATATTAATGGATGAGGCTACAAGTGCATTGGATCCAATCTCTACTTTTAAGATCGAGGAGCTGTTAGCTGAGTTAAAGAAGACCTATACGGTGGTTGTTGTTACTCATAATATGCAGCAGGCCTCACGTGTGGCAGATAAAACCGCCTTCTTTCTCACCGGGGATCTAATTGAATTTGATAAAACCGAAACGATATTTACGGCTCCCAGAAAAAAGGAAACCATAGATTATGTAAGTGGAAGGTTTGGATAATTGAAATAAGCAAAATGTTTTATTTATAATGCAAGAAATACTTTGGAAGCAACGCTTAAATTAACTTCGACATAACGAGTAAAAAGCTGAATTCAAAAATGAAAACAGCCAACAAAACCCTGAAAATGTAAGGTTAAGTAAATATAACACTTGTATAATAATCTATAATTAGTTATAATTATACAAAAAAGGGTGTTCTTAACAACATAATGGGAGGGTTTTATGAATCATTTACAAATCTTAATTGTCATGTGTGTCTATATGGCCTTTGTGATTGGTATCGGCTTATACTTTGCAAAACGTGCCAATCAGAACTCTGAGAATTATTTCTTGGGAGGCAGATCCCTGGGTCCTTGGGTGGCGGCGATGAGTGCCGAGGCCTCGGACATGAGTGGCTGGCTCCTCATGGGACTGCCGGGAGTAGCGTATTTTACGGGCTTAAGTGATGCTTTCTGGACGGCAATCGGGCTGCTGCTAGGAACTTATATCAACTGGAGAATCATTGCTCAGAGACTCCACTCCTACTCCATCGTTGCTGGTGATTCCATAACAATACCAGAATTTTTCAGTAACCGTTATAAAGAAAAGAATAAGATCATTATGACAATTGCGGCCTTATTTATCTTTGTATTCTTTACAATCTATGCTTCCAGCTGTTTTGTGACGGTTGGCAAGCTGTTTAATACCTTGTTCGGCGTTCCATATCATATCATGATGATTGGGGGAGCATTATTTGTAATTATTTATACATTTTTAGGTGGCTTCCTGGCGGAAAGTGCTTCTGATTTCATGCAGGCGATTGTTATGATAGTGGCTCTTATTCTGGTATTGGTTACCGGGATTATTTATGCCGGAGGTATTGGAGCGGTGCTGACTAATTTGCAGGAGATTCCGGGATTTTTAAGCTTTTTCGGTATCGCCGCCCCTGAGATGAAGGAAGGCTTACAGCAAATCTCCCCAAGCGGGGAGCCATTGTTTGGAGAAATAGGCACCTATGGGATTTTAACAATTATATCGACTATGTCCTGGGGGCTTGGATATTTTGGAATGCCTCAGGTTCTATTAAGATTTATGGCAATTAGAAAACATGATGAGTTAAAGCAGTCAAGAAGAATCGCAACGATATGGTGTGCCATCTCCTTATTTGCCGCAGTTGCAATTGGCCTGGTGGGAAGAGCGGCTTTTCCGGTGGAGCATCTGTCCTCTGGGTCAGCTGAGAAAATTTTTATAACCTTATCCACCAATCTATTGCCAACCGCCCTTGCGGGATTGGCTATGGCAGGCATATTAGCGGCTACAATAAGCTCCTCAGACTCCTATCTGTTAATTGCTTCTTCCGCTGTATCCAAGAACATATTCCAGGGGATCTTTAAGCGGAATGCTACGGATCAGCAGGTTATGTTTGCTTCCAAGATAATTCTGATTCTGATTAGCTGTATGGGAGTAATCATAGCGATGGATGAAAACAGTGTTATATTTACAGTGGTATCCTTTGCTTGGGCAGGATTTGGCGCAACCTTCGGGCCGCTGATGATTTTCTCGCTGTTCTGGAAGAGAACCACCAGGGAGGGAGCAATTGCAGGTATGCTCGCGGGTGGTATTATGGTATTCTTCTGGAAGCTGGTGCTTAAACCTCAGGGAGGAATCTTCAGCTTATATGAGCTCTTACCGGCGTTCTTATTCTCATGCCTAGTGATTGTAATTGTTTCTTACCTAACCAAAGAGCCGGAGAAGGGGATATTAGCTGAATTTGAACTTGCTAAGAACTATAAGGAATAAAGCCACTGATAAAAATTAACAGGGCTTCGAATAAGTAGGGTGCGTCAGTGAGCAAGCATCGATAAAATAATCAGTAAAGCAAAAACAAACAGAAAAGTAAACAGTAAATCAATCAGTAATGTGAACAGTAAAACAATAAATACAACAACAAATACAACTACTTCATAGAAAAAATAAAACAGATCGTTCGAAGCCAGAAAGGAAGCAGTTCCACTGAGCAGAGACGGTCTGTTTTTATTTAAAGAGATCAGAGGTCAGTTTACGCCATTTTGCTTTTCCGAGCTGATCAGCCTCCAAAGTGTGGTCCGACTAATGCCAAGGCTTTTTGCTGCCTTTGTATGGTTTTGGTTGTGGAAATCAAGAACAAGCATCGCGATTTCCTTATTAATCTTTGTTAAGGGCTGGGACAAGTCAAGCAAATTTACAGAATCATTTGCAGAAGCTGGTGTAATGGTTCTTTCCTTGCTTAGGGTTGTTTTCACATCCTCCCCATTGATATAGGATTCGTTGGTGAGAATAACAAGATCATTCATAACACGGCTAAACTGCATATAGTTGTAAGGCCAGTGGTAATTGCGAAGGATCTGCAGTGCTTCGGGGGTAAATCCAAGAATTTGCTTTTCACTATGATTATTTAACTGATTCAGGTAAAGGCTGACAATGGAATCCAGACGGGTTAGGTCATCTCTTAAGGCTGGCAGGGTAATTACGAAAAAATTCAACTGATTGATGAATGTCATCGAATTAGGATCCAAAGCTCTTGTGGAGTTACTGATACAGGAAATCATGACCCGGTTTCGTTTGTAAATATCCATATCCGAGATGGCGACCCAAAGCTGGCCTTGCCGTTCCTGATTTAGTAAATTGATATTTTTAATAAAAAGGGTGTTTTCCGAACCACACAAAGGAGAGTTATGGTGATTGATCAGATAATCCCAAACCTTATCGTTAATCAGACCGCAGTCAATTTGGATAAAGGGCTGGCTTTTGGCCTTGCTTTGCAAATAAATTGCCTTAGCCAGCTGATCCTTTCCGGTGCCTTCTTCCCCGGTTATGATAAGGGGGGACAGGTTCTGGTTGACCTGACTAATGACATTGCTGTAAGGAGCTGTGAAGTTGATGACACTATAAATGCTGGCATAGTGATCCTGCTCCACCTCCTTTTGATTACTGTAATTAATCCCGCACTTATTTCCGGAAAGGGGAGCCTTATTCACCGTATAATAGAAGGCCACATATTCCGTATCATCCGAGAGAAAACGCTGTGCCTGAACAGAGTAAATCATATTGCTTTGCCGATAGAGCAGGTTACGCTTCTCATTGGCACCAATGTGATTCAGTTCTGCGTGCAAGGTATCCAGTATGGAGAATTCATCATTTGGAACAGTGGAAAAAAACATTTTTCCTTCCTTGGTGTAAACTACCGTACGTAGATCTCGGATCTTGATCAGCTGCCGGAAGAAATGATTTTCATTCCTTAATTGACTGTAGTTGCTGCAATAATGAATTGCGGTGTCAAGCGCTGCGCGTATACTTTCTATGCCTGAGGTGATTAAAAAGGCATCCATACCAAGGGCTCTTGCAGTCGTATAGGTAATCATATCGCAGAGCACCGATTGGCAGCCGGAGCGCTTGATGTTCTCTAATTCGAATAAAGCCTCATCTGTTGAATTAATGGTATGAACTTCAATGGGATAAGGAAGGACTTCTTTTAAAAATAAACTCTGCTCCGTAATATTAGAAAACCCAACGATGGCTACTCTTTTTGAATCTGCTCCGGATAATTTCAGGGTGCGCAAAATATCATAGGGTGAGGTGTTAACTTCAATAACGGGAAGGGAAACCGATTGCTGTATCAGCTTTGCGGTGCCTCCTCTGGAAATAATAACATCGTAATTTTCGTGGAAATTACTTTGCGCCATCTCCACACCTTTCTTTAAATCACCGACTAAAATAGTCAAATCTATATTGGGATATTCTCTTGCAAGCTTTTCCAGCAGCGGCTTCATGCCCTCATAAGGAGCTATGGCCAGGATTCGTAATTTGGCTGACATAGTTCTTATTTCCTCCAATAATGTTTAAATATGAAACAGGTTATATCATATATTTTAACGTAGTATAGATAAAAAGAAAATATAAATTATAATTTGTGCTATTTGTACAAAAAGATACAACGACATTTTATGTAGTGTTTCATATGTAAACGAAAAAAGGGCTTGTATTTATTGGTTGAAAAATATCCATATGATATGATGTTAAGGAAGAAGTTTTATCAGGAAATCTCTGTGTTCTCCGGGAGGTTTTCCGGATTGTGAAGTAAACCGAAATTAGATAATATTATTTAGGATGTGGAATGATGGAAAAGAGATTATCAGAAAAATACGATGTATACTACTATGTTTCAACTCGGGCCAACTCCTATACGCCTGCAAAAACAATCTATGTCTGTGCTCCCAAAGCAGCAGCTTCCTCCTATGAAGCAGCAGAAAAATTTGCGCAGGAGTCCGGTTGGCTTAAGTTGGCGGAGGAAGACGGGGCGGTGCTGGTGCTTCCGATTGTTAAGAATGGCTGGGAGGCACAAAACCCGGTGATGATTGCAGAATTTTATGATGAGACCAGAAAAATATTCAAATCAAAAAGCGGTGACAGCATCCCCGGAAGAGATGGGTTTATATGGTGCTGGGAAACGCTTGTTTATCTAGTAGGCTATGAGGAGGGTGCAGTGTTTGCTGGAAATGCTGCGGTTGCAACTCCGAACCGTTTTGCGGGTGTAGCTCTTGTCAATGGTGTGCCAAAGGATTATACCCCTGGAGCAAGCTCGTCGGATCATTGGCTGGTTGCAAACGTTAGTGAGGACTATCAGTGCAGGTATCAGGAGATACCAGTTTGTCTATGGCTGCTTGGAGCCGACCGGAAGGATATGAAGGAGGCTTTTGAATATTTTTCAAAGAGTAATAAGCTGGAAACCACTCCTGCTAAGGTACAATATGATGGCATAGACACGGAGCTTTATAAAAATCCAGTGGAGGAAGCAAATCAAATTAGAATATCTATTGGGGATTTTTCAACCTCGCCAGGACTTGCGAAAACCATTATGGAGCAATTCTTTCAACATTATATTCGATGGAAAAACGCACCTGACGGAACGCCAAAGCCCTATCTTAGCAAGTCGGAGTTTTATACTTCCAAACGTTATATTCATAGCTCCTTTCAATTTAATAACCTTGATTACGAGTATCATACTTATCTGCCGGAGGGAATGGAGATACAGGATCTGGCGGGCTTGCCGGTTGTATTCAGCGTTCACGGCAGGGGGGAGCCGGCCTGGATTTTTTCTACAAAGAATGGCTGGGACAAGCTTGCCGATGAAACAAAGGAATTTATACTCGTACTGCCGGATTCACCCCAGAACATATGGCTGTTAGAGCGAGACGGCGAGGTTTTTGGCTATATGATCGAGCAGTTATATGAACGGTATGCAATTGACAAAAGCAGAGTGTACCTGACCGGATTTTCTAATGGCGGCATGATTACACGACAGGTGGGAAACCATTACCCGGAGTTATTTGCTGCAATATCGCCCTGGAGTGCACCCTTTGTAGACTCTTTCGAGGAGCTGTTAGCAAAGGATTATGAACTTCCCTGTTTTATCTGTGCCGGCGATAACGACGATAAGGTTCCGCTATGGGATGATCTGGACAGCCTTTTAGAGAATATGCTAAAAGCGAACAAATGTGAACTGAGCATTGCGAATTTACGAAATCCTATGAAATTTATTCCAGATGATATACGAGATAGTAAAAATTACTACACAAAAGAAAATAAATATACAGACGGTGAGCGTATGACAACTTATTGTTATAAAAATGCTCAGGGTCAAACCAGGGTTTGTTTTACCCTTTTGAAAGATATGCCCCATGGTGCGGTATATGATCAGAGTCGAGCTTCCTGGGACTTTTTAAGGCGATTTCGTCGTGCTGAGGGAGCGAAAGCGATCAGTGAAATAATGTGAAATACAGAGCGTTTTACATCCGATACACTGCGACCTTGTGGAGGAACGACCGTTAATATGAAATACAGATGATTTCGTATTCGACGCACTGCGACCTTGTGGAGGAATGATTGTTAAAGTGAAATACAAAACATCTCATATCCCGTATTCAGCGACCCTCGATCGAAGGATAGTTAGTGTGGTAACTATGCATTTCAGTGAAGAGAATTACAAAGACAAAGGAATTATTATAAGAATGAAAAAACGAAAGAATATATTTTATGGCTGGTTTGTAGCATTTGCAGGCTTCCTGATGATAGGGCTGTCGGTAGGATTGCAAACAAACTGTAATGTGGCATTTTTACAGCCGATGAGTGAAGCGCTGGGGTATAATATAAGTGAAATAGCTTTAAATACCTCCCTTATTTCACTGGCAATGATACCCTGTTACATCATAGTACCGAAAGTCCTGCGCCGTGTTTCCTATCGCAGATATGCTTTCTTTAGCGGGATTGGATTTCTGCTGTTTAAGATACTTTTTGCATTGTCAACCAGTCTGTGGCAGTTCTATCTCTGTTCCGTCATGATGGGAATTTTTATACCTGGTATCAGCTTTATCATGGTGAATTCCCTGATTGATGGCTGGTTTAATGAGAAGAAGGGGCTGGCTCTAGGAATCGCAGCAACGGGAGCGGGCGTATCCGGTGCTATCTTCCTGCCGCTGATTACCAAAGTTATTATGAATTACGGATGGAGAAACGGCTATCTGTTCCAGGCAGTATTGATCGCGCTCCTTTTAACAGTTTCCCTTTTGTTGATTCGAAACACACCGGAGTCGGTCGGATTAAAACCGCTCGGAGCGGACAAGAAGGAAGCGCAGGTAGGAATAAAGCAGGGCTTTACTTTGCAACAGACGTTAAAGCTGCCCACCTTTTATATATTATTAATCGGAATCTTTCTTCTGAGTGCAATTGGTCTTGGAATCCAGCCCTATTTAATGTCCTCATTAACCGCCGCTGGCTATGAGGTGATCGTTGCATCCAAGATAGTCTCTGCTATCTTGCTGGTATCAATCGTTGGAAAGATAGTGATGGGATCGGTGTTTGACAGATTTGGAATAAAATACGCAGGGGTATTCATTGGTATGTTCTTTCTCTTCTCCCTTTTATTATTGTGTGTTATTGAGAACCATATCTGGATAGCATATTCCTTTGCGCTCATCTTTGGTATAACCTATGTATCCTTATCCATACCGGTGCCTTATATTATTATTGACTTCTTTGGATCAAAAGAATTTACGGCGATCTATGGGGTGGCCTTGATGGTTTCTTCCATAGGTTCGGCCTTTGGTTCCATTCTGACTGGTCTGATCTATGATGCAAAAGGAAGTTATCAGGCGGCATGGATGGTGTACATGTTAATGGCAGTAGCTTTAGCAGTTTGCATACAAGTTTCTTATGGAATGGTGAAAAGTGCGAAACCTGTTAAGAAGATAGAGATTGAATATGAATAAAAATCGGAAGTAAAATGGAGGTTAGTATAATGATAACAGATCAGCTAAGGAATGCAGCGCTTTATTATGACTGTCATCCCGAATTTAAGAAGGCCTTTGAATTCTTAATGAGTGATACCAGCCAGTTGCAACTAGGCAAACATGTAATAGACGGTGACAAAATGTTCGCACTGGTGCAGCAATGTGATACGAAGCCGGAGGGTGCCGGAGCCTTTGAAGCCCACAGAAGATACATAGATATACAGTATATCGTAAAAGGAATAGAGGGCTTCTGCTATACGGATCCCAATACCCTTTCACCCAAAACAGAGTATGATGCTCAGAAGGACGCCCAGCATTTTCTGGGAGCCGGAACAAGGGTTACACTTGCAGACGGTGAATTTATTGTATTTTTCCCTGAGGATGCTCATTTGTGCTGCATATCCCCGGATGGAGGAATGGGGTGTTCTGAAAAAATCGTTGTTAAGGTGCTTGCTTGAAGCTTCAAAAGATCATAGTATCCTTTTGTATAATCTACAGTCAATAAAAAACAGGTCCGCCGGATCTGTTTTTTTGATCTATTGCTATTCATTACAGTCAGATATCATCAAGATTTTTACCACAGATATAGGCTATTGAGGAGCCTGAATTGCATCTGCCGGGATGGAAAAGTTATCCGGGAACCGAGACAGCATGATACCGGCTGCGCTGACAGGTGATTTTGCGGATAGAACCGTAAGCATAGCAGAGGCTCCCTCGGAAGCGGCTATATAGAAGATCATACCATTAAAGCCGGTTACTTTACCCTTACTTCCCGGAAGGGCTGCAAAGCAGCGAACCAGATAGGTAATATCATTCTCCCGCCCGGGATTCTCATTATAGTTCCAGCTGTCACCGTCCATATTGGGAAACAGCAGCAGAAAATGCTTTTCTTCAGCCAAAGCATCCAGACCATAGAGCTTCATAATATCATAAGCGGACTGCTGATCTGAGCCGACCCGTAGCACCATAACAACCTGCCCCTGCTTCGCATCGGGACACCCGGAAGCCGGTACATAGACATACATGTCCCGATCCCTTCCGGTGTTCGTTCCAACACTGTTTTCAGGTACATTCTGCGCTTTTATTGTTCCCTTTACTTCTTCTAATACAAGGGCTCCTCCAAAGGGAGAGAATTCTGTGATTTCGTTCATTGTATCAATCATATTAATAATGTCCCCTTTCTATTGAAACCAGACTTAGCTTTATGCAATACAGATTTATCTGAATATAATAAGTTTGGACTCTGTTAAAATATCATATCATAGAGGAAATTTAGTACCAATGAAAAAGAATCTAATTTTTGTTCAATTATGAAGCACTTGATAAAAATAGTAAGGAGTATTTTGTGAGAATTGCACAAATGAGAGCTATAGCAGAATGAATATGGGGGGCTGCCCGAGTCGCGAATACATCTGCCAGACTGTAACCAAAGCAGCCATCAAAGCCCTCAAAGCTGCGAAAAGCAGCATATAATGCAGCTTACGCTGAAAATACTACAGTTTATGCGCAAAGCTCTTACAAAGCGAAAAGTAGTATTATACTATTAGAATAGTGTGTAATGCAGAGCATTTCACACTCTGAAGATTTCATTCAATGAAAACAAAATAGGAAAGATAAAAGGTAAAACAAGAAGCAAAAAAGGATAAAGAAAGCTACTACTTATAACTTACAATATGGGAGGATATGAATAGGTTATGAAATATAAAGCACTAATTGATAGTATGACTCTTGAGGAAAAGGTATCTCTCCTGTCAGGGTTTGATTTTTGGCAGACAAAGCCGATGAAAAGGCTGGAGGTTCCGAGTATGTTCCTGGCAGACGGACCTCATGGAATTCGTAAGCAAGCAGGTGCGGCTGATCAGCTTGGACTCAATGCCAGTGTCCCTGCCACCTGCTTTCCAACAGCAGCAACGATGGCGAACAGTTGGGATACGATGCTTGGGGAAGAGCTGGGGCGCATGCTGGGAGAGGAAGCCGTGGAGCAGGGGGTTAATGTACTGCTTGGACCGGGACTGAATATAAAGCGCAGTCCCCTTTGCGGACGTAATTTTGAGTATTTTTCGGAAGATCCTTATTTGGCGGGAAAGATGGCGGCAAGCTATGTAAGAGGAATTCAATCGAAGGGAATTGCAGCTTGTCCAAAACATTTTGCAGCAAATAATCAGGAACTGCTGCGTATCGCAAGTGATTCCGTTGTCGATCTGAGAACACTGCATGAGATCTACCTGACAGGTTTTGAAATTGTTGTCAGGGAAGCGAATCCAAAGTCAATCATGAGTGCATATAACAAAGTGAACGGCATCTATGCCAATGAGAATAAATACCTGCTACAGAAGGTTCTCCGGGAGGACTGGGGCTTTGAGGGCTTTGTTGTATCAGACTGGGGAGGAAGCAATGACCATGTGGCGGGTGTGGAGGCTGGCTCCCATCTGGAAATGCCCACTACAGGAACAGATTCTGACCGTGAGCTGGTGGCGGCAGTTGAGAAGGGGCACCTTTCTATGGAGCAATTAGATCAGAGAGTGGATGAATTTTTAACGGTTCTCTACGAGGTGACAAAGGCAACGAAGGAAGCAAAGGGTGAGTTTGATATTGAAGGACATCATAAATTCGCCAGGAAGGCGGCTGAGGAATCCATTGTGCTCTTAAAGAATGAGAATGGAATCCTTCCGCTGAAAGCTTCCACGAGGGTAGCATTAATTGGTGAATTCGCTATGAATCCAAGATATCAGGGTGCCGGCTCCAGCGTAGTTAACTGTACCAGATTGGATAGCATTAAAAATTGTATCTGGAAGACCGGGCTTGAGATTGAGGGCTATGAACCTGGTTATATACGAACCGGAGCGAAGGATGAACAGCTGATATCCGCGGCTTGTGAACTGGCTAAGAAGGCGGAGGTGGTTTTATTGTACATCGGGTTGGATGAGATAAGTGAGTCGGAAGGACTGGATCGAAAGCATATGAAGCTTCCACAGAATCAGCTTGATCTAATCGAGGCCTTAAGCAAACTTGATACAAGAATTGTAGCTGTACTTAGCTCCGGCTCGGCAATCGAGATGCCCTGGATAAATCATTGTGAAGCAGTAATTCATGGTTATCTGTCAGGGCAGGCGGGGGCAGAGGCTATGCTGAGGGCTCTGACCGGCGAGGTCAATCCCAGCGGCAAGCTGAGCGAAAGCTATCCCCTTAGCTATGAGCAGGTATCTAGTCATAAGTATTATCCCGGATATGAAAGAACAGCGGAGTACCGGGAAGGGCTATACATAGGATATCGTTATTATGATACGGCAGAATTACCCGTATTATTTCCCTTCGGCTATGGTCTTAGCTATACCAGCTTTGCATACTCTGACCTTAAGGTGACAGCACAAGAAGCTACCTTTACCATTACAAATACCGGCAGCAGGGAAGGAAAGGAAGTAGCGCAGCTTTATGTACGTCCAATGGAGCCAAAGGTATTTCGTCCGATAAAGGAATTAAAAGGCTTCTGCAAAATTAAGCTGGCACCCGGAGAAAGCAGGAGGGTAAGCATCTCCTTGGATGATAAGAGCTTCCGCTACTTTAATGTTAAAACAAATCGATTCGAAGTGGAGACGGGGAAATATGAGATAATCATTGGAGCCTCCAGCAGAGATATTAGGCTCAAGGATACCCTGCAGGTTCAGGGTACGGAGGCGGTTTCTCCATATGATCCGGTGGACTTTCCAAGCTATTATTCCGGTAAAGTAACCAACGTATCCGATCAGGAATTTGAGCGTTTACTGGGCAGACCGATTCCTGAGGCAAAATGGAATACCAGCCTGCCGTTAGAAAAAAATGATGCGATTTCCCAGCTCTTTTATGCGAAATCCGGCCTGGCAAGATTGGTATATAAGGTGCTGACAGGAATGAAGAATCGGTCAGAAGCGAAGGGGAAACCGGATCTGAATATCTTATTTATCTATAATATGCCCTTTCGTGGAATTGCTAAGATGACCGGGGGTGCTATCAATATGGACATGGTGGAAGGTATCCTTAAGATAGTGAACGGACATTTCCTTCAAGGACTGAGTCATGTGATTGGTGCAAGGATTCGACTGTCAAAAGCCAATAAAGAGACAAAGAAAAAATTAGAGGGTTCAGGCAGATAGCTTGAACCCGAAGAAGGGACTGCCTCAGAGAATTATAGTGAGGGAGTTCCTTTTTGATTTTGAATTTTTATAGAGGTCAGCTTTACTTTAACGCCTTTTCGGCAAGAAGATCCTCATATATTTTTTCCTTATGAGCCAAGACCTCGAGACGCTTTTGCATTTCTTTCAGATCCTCCTCAGCCTTTTTCTTTTGGTTTAATATAATCTGATACCGTTCCAGTACGGTGGTATCTCCCTCCTGGCACAGATCAATATAGTGCTTGATCTCTGATATGGACATACCTGTATTGCGTAAGCATAACACAAGATTTACCCAGCTTAAGCTATCTTCGGTGAAGATACGATTTTTATAATTGTTTCTGATAACATCAGGGAATAATCCCTGGTCGTCATAAAACCGAATCGTATGAACGGAGATACCAAGCTTGTCCGAAAGTTGTTTTACCGTATACTGTGACATAATATGCTCCCCCTGACTAATGGTTTAATTTGATTTGTAACAGGAATAACCTTTTTAAAAAAAGATAAACCTAGTTCATATTTTAGGTTGACTTCGAGTTGCTCGAATGATTTATAATTAGTGTAGCATTTCATAGATAAGATGGCAACATTCTATTTTGGCTGCCACTACAAAAAACAAGTAAACGATGGAGGAGAGTCATCATGTCAGATACTTATAATGAAAAAGAGATTAAGAAATTAGGCTTTGGATTAATGCGTTTACCAATGGCTGGGAAAGAGATTGACATCAAGCAGGTTGAGCAGATGGTAGACCGCTTTATGGAAGCGGGCTTCACTTATTTTGATACGGCATATGTGTATCACAATGGATTATCGGAAGGGATTGCTAAGGAAGCCATTGTAAAGAGATATCCAAGAGAATCGTTTCAATTAGCAACGAAGATGCCTCTGTGGGAAGTGAAACAACCGGAAGATTTACAAAGATTATTTGATATCCAGCTGGAGCGCAGCGGTGCAGGGTATTTTGACTATTATTTACTTCATGCCATGGATAAGCAACGAGCAGAGAATGCGGAGAAAATGAAGATCTGGGAATTTGGCCTGGAAATGAAAGAAAAGGGATTGGTAAAGCATCTCGGCTTTTCTTTCCATGATTCAGCAGAGGTTCTCGATGATATCTTGACAAAGCATCCGGAGGCTGAGTTTGTTCAGTTGCAGATAAACTATGCGGATTGGGAGAATAAAGAGGTACAATCCAGACTATGTTATGAGGTTGCCCGCAAGCATAATAAACCGATCATCATAATGGAGCCGATCAAAGGTGGTTCCTTAGCGGGAATGCGGCCAGAGCTTCAGGAGATGTTTAAAAAGGAAGAACCGGATTTATCCATAGCTTCCTGGGCAGTTCGTTATGCAGCCTCTCTGGAGGGAGTATTTATGGTGCTCAGTGGTATGTCAAACATGGAGCAAATGGAAGATAATTTAAGCTACATGAAGGAGTTTAAACCGCTTTCTGAGAAAGAGCATGGGATTATCAAAACAGTTGTAGAAGAGCTGGATAAGGTGGATACCATTCCCTGTACTAGATGTAAATATTGCGTGGATGATTGTCCGCAAAAGATTAATATACCAGAGGTTTTCCATACGGTGAATAACTTCAGAATTTATCAAAATATCACAAGTGCGAAAAGCAATTATATGTGGGTTACAGCAGAGGGGGGAAAGGCAGCAGATTGTATTGCCTGCGGTTCTTGTGAAAGCCACTGTCCACAGCATATAGCGATTATTGATAACTTGAAGTCTGCCGATGTTTTATTCAAATAAATAAATACAGACAATAAAAAGAGGGGTTGCATTAAAGTGCACCCCTCTCTTTTTATTGTCTGTATTTATTTCGTCCAATCCTGACTCTGACTTAACACGGTGCCGCCATCCGTTTCCTGAGTGACATAGGCAACCGGGTTTTCGAATTCTTCAAAGGGAATGGATAATGTATTTTTATTGATGAAGGTAGTATCTTTTGCAGTTTGGTCAATGTATACTTTGCTCCAGGCAGTAAAGTTTTCACCATAGAGGTAAATGAGATCACCCGCTGCCACTAGGTCAGTGATCTTAGGAGCTTCAATCCCCATCATCATCGACGACTCTGCATATGGAGTTACACCGTTAAAAGCATATTGTTTCCCATATAGCATATCGTACTGGAGAAGAAGCAGATCGTCCTTGTAAGTGGAATTAGTGATACATCTTTGATGAAATTTTGTTAATATACCGTTATCATAGCCGACTCTGCTCATAACATAGGAGCTTAACTGATAAGCTGCCAGATTGAGCTTTTTATTTTCCATGGGATAATTGCTCCACATAACATATTCGGTCTGAAATTTATTACCATTGATTAAATCAGCTTCGTCAAAATCCAAGGGAGGCTGATGATCACCATACATTACGACAATGGTGGGTTCTTCAAAGGTTGATAAGCGACTAAGGAGATCGCCCACAAAGGCATCCGTTTGATGAATTTGATTTACGTAGTACTCCACCTGGTTCGTAAAGCCTTCACTGGCGTCCGGAAGCTTACTGCTTACCTTTATTAAATTCTCCTCGGTAGGAAGATCTTGATATTTGCCATGGGACTGAACGGTAATGGTATAGATAAAATCCTTGTTGGTATCTTCGTTAAGGGAAGAAAGAATCTGATCTGTCAGTACTTTATCCTTAGCCCAACCGGTAGGATTGTATTCTACATTGTTCATATATTCCAGAGAGACAAAATGATCAAAGCCCAGTTTGGGAAAGATGCTATTTCGGTTATAAAAAGTACCTGTATTATTGTGAATTACATAGCTATGATATCCTAGCGGGGATAAATTATAGCACATGCTCTCGGCAGTTGTGGATTGCAAAATCGTACGGTAAGGATATTCACTGGTTCCAAAAAAGTCAATGCTCATTCCGGATAACACTTCAAATTCAGTGTTAATCGTGCCGGCTCCATAGACAGGAACGGTCAGATAACCGGAAGAATACTCCTGCTTTAACCTTGTGAAGTTGGGAACCGGATTTTCTGAAAAGGAATAGTTGATTAAATGATTGGCATCAATAAAGGATTCCAGCTGTATCATAATAATATTGGGCTGCTTGCTTTCTGTATCAGCAGCCTCTGTGCTGACTGACGGAAGTTGATTGGAGCCATTATTAATTTTATTCATTAAAGCTTTTACCCCAGCTTCGGAGTAACCTTCCGGCTCTTTAATTCCGCGGTCGATTACACTGTTTGAGAAACAGTAGGCGAAGCCGTAGTCTGCGTAAGCATCAGGAAGATTGGTAAAATCATCGGAAAGGGCACTTACTTTTACTGCAAAAGAGGATAAAAGCAGCATGGAAACTGTAGTTATCCCAATTACAAGGGCAGGTATTCTGATTTGCTTTTGATACTTTTTAGCTTTTCTCCATAAAATAAACAAGAAGGTTAATAGAGCTGCCAGTAAAATTGCAATCAGTATCATTCGAATGGAATCAACATACATGCTGAAAATTCCAGAAACGGATTTCAGTACATAAAAATCCATAAAGGTTAAAGGTGTTAATCGAAAGCATTGTATTACGAAATTAGCAGTACCTAAGCCCAGCCAGATAACTCCAATCAAAAGCATCATAAAATATCGTTTGGAGAACATCATGGAAAGGGACAGCGTAAGTAATACAATCATGGTATTAAATAAAAACATTAAAGGATTTTCCGCAATAAAGCCTAGTCCCTGCGGTATAGAGCGGCGACTCAGCATTTCAAGTACGATTACCATGATCATCGATATTATAATTTGCATAACAATTTGATGTTTTTGCAATAGGATTAAGTTTGATTTTATATATGATTTATTTTCTTTCTTATCTTTAAAAGCTTTGTTAGCTTGATGTGACATAGGGCAAAACTCACTTTCCTCATTAAAACTTAATTATGTGGTTACATGATTAGGATATCTTAATATATGTATTATATCCAGAAGGATTATATCACTATGAACTACAGTCGTCAAATTAAACTAAATACCAATTTTACAATATTTTTTGGTACTTTTTACAAAAAGGGAAGCTTTATGATATAGAAAGAATAAATCTGGAGAAGCGCCTGCTTGTTTACGTGTTTCTCCTCATTCCGTTAATAGATTTCCATAAGAACGTGTACACCCATAGAGAAAACTGAAACGGTTATCATAGATAAGTGATAAAAATTATTATGTAAATTAAGGGATATCTGATATAATTAGGATATTATTGAAGAATAGATTAAGTAAGAAATGCTTTTGGAGGTTAGACATGTTACAGTGGATAAACGGATGGTATCATCCCGTCGTAGCGTCGGATATACAAAATAAAACGCGGAATTATTATTTGGATAACTTGAAATTCGTACTAATTATCTGCGTGGTAACCACACACTTTGCATTACAGTTATTCTATATTAGTCATATCAAATATCTTACATATTTCATCTACCTGTTTCACATGCCCTGCTTTATATTTGTGAATGGTTTTTTAGCTAAGAGATTAAATGCCGGGGGAAAGCTTCGGGTAGATAAGATCATTGTAGTTTTTTGGATGTATCTGATTTTTAAATATGGTAATGCTTTTCTGGAAATAATCTTTGGACGCGATGGAGATCCGGAGCTGTTTTTTGACTCTAATGCGCCTTGGTATCTGCTGGCGTTGTGCTTTTGGTATCTGTCCGTTCCTTTTTTAGAGAGGATTAAATCGAGCTACCTTATTCCTGGCTCTATTTGCGTTGGTATTTTGGTTGGTTACATCAAAAGCATTGATGATGTCTTTGCTTTGTCTCGTGTTTTTGTGTTTTTCCCTTTTTTTATTATGGGTTTTTGTTTGCCGGGAAAAAAATTAGAGTCATTTCTGGATAAAAAATTGAGGATTCCAGCAATAATTATATTATTGGCGGTGTTTCTTGGAATCAATCTGTTATGGAACGAATTCATTCCGGTAAAAGATATTGTTTATGGAGCCTCGCCCTATTCTACGGCCTTGGAAGGACTAGCGAGATATGGATTACTCATTCGTGGTATTTGGTATCTGGCGGCGGTGCTGGTTTCTATGTGCGTAATGCTGCTGGTTCCACGATGTAAGACATTTTTTTCTGCTTTGGGAGAGCGTACCATGCAGATTTATATGACGCATATCTGGATTAGGAATATCTTAGTCTATGTGGGATTTTTCGAAATGATCGAAAAGGGGCCGAAGTTGCTGGCGGTGGCTGTAATGGCCGGCAGTGTACTGCTTACCTTTTTCCTTGCGAATAAATGGTTGAAATGGGTGTTTGATTTACTCATGTCACCAAAACTGTTATCTTTCGCTATAAAGAAAGAAGAGGAAAAAAAAGGATATTAACCCCGTTTTTGTAATTATGTCTTTTAAACCAGTAAAATTGATGTTATACTATATGGGGTAAACCTTTGTTTTTCGGATGCTTTATCGCTTGCTGCCTGAAATTTAAGATAATTTACGAACAATACAGTATGAATGTCCTGAAGGAGTCCTTTCTGATGAGTGGAAAATTAAAGTTAAAAGGTGCACTAAGAGCATATATGCTATGGCCGGTTATTATGACTGTTTTATTACTGTGCCTGAATTTAAGCATCTATGTACTTGATGCAAAGGCAGGCTTTGTAACGACGGGATATGTGGCAGCTTATTTTATCATATCAATGACGGTGTATTTTTCAAAAAGGCATAAGATAGCGGCAGAGCTGGCGCGGTATGCCATGGAATACGGTCAGGTTCAAAAACGTCTGTTGAAGGAGTTGTATATTCCGTATGCAATTCTTGATACGGATGGAAGAATGCAATGGGGAAATGATGAATTTATGGATATCATCCATGAGAAAAGTGCTGCCAGTCATTCGATTACCAATGTAATTCCAGAAATCACAGTGGAAAAGCTGCCTAAGAAGGAAAAGGATGTAATCCTGCATATTAGCTTACATGGCCGTAATTATAAGGTGCTGCTTCGTAAAGTGATTGCCCCTGATTTTGAGGAGGATTCCAGCTGGAACATACATGATGCGGAAAGTGCCTGGGACAATAAGAATGCTTTGATTGCTATCTATTTGTTTGATGAGACAGAGATTACTCTGTTGCAGAAGGAGACAAAAGAACAGCGCTTGGTAACAGGCTTATTATATATTGACAACTACGAGGAAGCGCTGGAGAGCATTGACGAAGTCAGGCGATCTCTTTTAACTGCATTGGTGGATCGTAAGATTAACAAATACATGCAGGGCGTGGATG